>JAEYRQ010000205.1 GCA_023435545.1 Pseudomonadota bacterium
GCTCTACACAGAAATCTCCGGCATTCCAACGGGTAACAGAGAAGGCTGCACGATGAGAAACACGCTGATGCCCGCGCTGCTGGGCGTGGCAGTCGCTTTCGCCGCGGGGACGGCTGCGGCGGCGACCCTCGACGAGGTCAAGTCGAAAGGATTCCTGACCTGTGGCGCCAACACGGGTCTGGCCGGCTTCGGCTATCCTGACGACCAGGGCAACTGGAAGGGGCTCGACGTCGACCTGTGCAAGGCAGTCGCGGCGGCGATCTTCAACGATCCCGAGAAGGTGAAGTATGTTCCGCTCTCGGCCAAGGACCGTTTCACGGCCCTGCAGTCCGGCGAGGTGGACGTGCTGGTGCGCAACACCACCTGGACGATGAGCCGCGACACGGCGCTCGGGCTGAACTTCGCCGGCGTGAACTACTATGACGGGCAGGGCTTCATGGTCCGCAAGGACCTCGGCGTCGCCTCGGCGCTGGAACTCTCCGGCGCGTCGGTCTGCGTCCAGCAGGGCACCACGACCGAGCTGAACCTGGCCGACTATTTCCGTGCCAACGGCATGGACTACGAGGTCGTCGCGTTCGCGTCTTCGGACGAGACGGTCAGCGCCTACGACGCCGGCCGCTGCGACGCGTTCACCACCGATGCCTCCGGCCTCTATGCCGAGCGTCTCAAGCTCACCAATCCGGACGAGCACATCGTTCTGCCCGAGATCATCTCCAAGGAGCCGCTCGGGCCGGTGGTTCGCCACGGCGACGATCAGTGGTTCAACCTGGTGAAGTGGGTCCACAACGCGATGATCAACGCCGAGGAACTCGGCGTCACCCAGGCCAATGTCGACGAGATGAAGAACTCGTCGAATCCCGAGATCAAGCGCCTGCTCGGCACCGAGGGCGACTTCGGCCCGGCGATCGGCCTCACCAACGACTGGGCCTACAACGCCATCAAGCACGTCGGCAACTACGGTGAGACCTTCGACCGCAATGTCGGTCCCGACACCGAGCTCGGCATCGCCCGCGGCCTGAACGCCCTTTGGACCAAGGGCGGGATCATGTACGCGCCGCCGATCCGCTGACGGACGGAACACGTCGTCGCCGGGCCCTAACGGCAGGAACATGCCGAGGACCCGGCGGCGGCCTCATCAGCCGACCACGTCGGCGTTGCAGTCCTGGGGGGTCGGGACATGGCGACGATAGATATCGGGCACGGCGTCGAGAGCAGGGTTGCCTGGTACAATGATCCGCGTATCCGCGGCCTGATCTACCAGCTGCTGCTCGTTGCCGTTGTCGCGTTCCTGTTCTACGAGGCCGTCACGAACGCGGCCGAGAACCTGCGGCGCGCGAACATCGCCTCGGGCTTCGGCTTCCTCAATTCCACGGCCGGCTTCTCGATCAACCAGAAGCTCGTGGACTATTCCGAGACGTCCACCTATGGCCGGGCGTTCATCGTCGGTCTGCTGAACACGCTTGTCGTCGCCGCGATCGGTATCATCCTTGCGACGATCCTCGGCTTCATCATCGGCATCGCTCGGCTGTCGCGCAATTTCATCATCAACCGCATGGCCTATGTCTATGTGGAGGTGATCCGCAACCTGCCGCTGCTTCTACAGCTGCTGTTCTGGTACAACGCGGTGCTCACGCCGCTGCCGGCACCACGCAACAGCATCGAGCTTCCCGGCAGCATCTTCCTGAACAATCGTGGGGTCGTCATGCCGACGCCGGTGCTCGAGGCGGCGATGGCGATCGTCGGCATCGTCTTCCTGGCGGGCGTCGCCGGGGCGTTCGCCTATCGCGCCTGGGCACGGAAGCGGCAACTGGAGACCGGGATCCAGTACCCGGTCTTCCGCACGGCGCTGCTGCTGGTGATCGGGCTGCCGGCGCTGGCGCTCATCCTGACCGGCTTCCCGATCAGCTTCGACGTCCCGGAACTGCGCGGCTTCAATTTCGCCGGCGGCACGCCGATCTATCCCGAGTTCTTCGCCCTGCTCATCGGCCTCGTCACCTACACCGCCGCATTCATCGCCGAGATCGTGCGCGCGGGCATCCTGGCGGTCAGCCACGGCCAGACCGAGGCGGGCTCGGCGCTCGGCTTCCGGAGCGGCAAGATCCTGCGCCTGATCGTGATCCCGCAGGCGATGCGGGTCATCATTCCCCCGCTGACCAGCCAGTATCTCAACCTCACCAAGAACTCGACGCTGGCGGTCGCCATCGGCTACCCGGATCTGGTGCAGGTGTTCGCCGGGACGGTGCTGAACCAGACCGGTCAGGCGGTCGAGGTGATCCTGATCACCATGGCTGTCTACCTGACGATCAGCCTCGTCACCTCCGCCTTCATGAACTGGTACAACCGGCGCGTCGCGCTGACGGAACGATAGGGGGGCGCGATGAGCACGAGCGACTACGCCTACGTCCGGGCCGAGCCAGCCGAGACGCTGCCGCCTCCTTCGACCAGCACCGGGGTGCTGGGCTGGATGCATCGCAATCTGTTCGCAAGCTGGGGCGATGCGCTGCTGACGCTGCTTGCCCTCTACATCCTCTGGCTGCTGTTGCCGCCGATCATCAACTTCGCGTTCATCGATGCAGTGTGGACAGGGACGAACCGCGAAGCCTGCCTCGGGCCGGAGGTCGGCGCCTGCTGGGCCTTCGTCAAATCCAGGCTCGGCTACTTCATCTACGGACTCTATCCGATCGAGGAGCGCTGGAGGCCTGACCTGGTCTTTATCATGGGGGCGATCGGCATCGCCTGGCTGCTTTGGCAGAACGCGCCGAAGCGGGCCTGGGGGGCGGTGTTCTTCTTGCTGATCTATACGGTGCTCTCCTACTTCCTGCTGACCGGCCTGCCGGCTCTCGGGCTGCCGATCGTCGAGACCGGCCGCTGGGGCGGGATCCTGGTCACGCTGGTCTGCTGGGTGGTGGGCATCGTCTTCTCGCTGCCATTCGGCATCGTGCTGGCGCTCGGACGCCGCTCGAGGATGCCGGTGGCACGGCTGGTCTCGGTGGCCTTCATCGAGTTCGTGCGCGGCGTGCCGCTGATAACCGTCCTGTTCATGGCCTCGGTGATGCTGCCGCTGTTCATGCCGGGCGGCGTGACCGTCGACAAGCTGCTCAGGGCGCTGATCGGTATCGCGCTGTTCGCCTCCGCCTACATGGCAGAGGTGGTGCGCGGCGGCCTCCAGGCGCTTCCCAAGGGCCAGTACGAGGCGGCGCAGGCGCTGGGCCTGAGCTACTGGAAGATGATGGTGTTCGTCATCCTGCCGCAGGCGCTGACCATCGTCATCCCCGGCATCGTCAACACCTTCATCGGCCTGTTCAAGGACACCACGCTGGTCTTCATCGTCGGCATCTTCGACCTCCTGAAGACGATCGACGCCAGCCTGACCGATCCGAGCTGGGCCACGCCGGTGACGCGGTATTCCGGCTACGCGTTCGCGGCGGTGTTCTACTTCGTCTTCTGCTTCGGGATGTCCCGATACTCGATCTACATGGAGAAGCGGCTCAGTGCGGGCCGCAGACGCTGAGGAGTCGTCACATGGCCAGTCCGACCACTGCGGGAACAACGGTGCCACCCATCCCCGCCGACGACCCGATGGCCGAGATCCACGTCGATCCCTCCAAG
Organism: Pseudomonadota bacterium; assembly: GCA_023435545.1. GTDB lineage: Bacteria > Pseudomonadota > Alphaproteobacteria > Rhizobiales > Tepidamorphaceae > Tepidamorphus. The sequence goes on from JAEYRQ010000205.1 coordinate 3,610, forward strand.
ATGCATGTCAGCGAGGAAGTGGCGATCGAGATGGTCGACGTCCACAAGT
>JAEYRQ010000249.1 GCA_023435545.1 Pseudomonadota bacterium
CCGCTGCCGACCGGATAGCCACCGTCGTCGAAGAATCAGCCCCCGCCCGCCTTGGCAAGTCCGATCAGCGGCACCGACCGCATCCTGTAGGGCGTGTCGTCGATGCCCGGCTCGCGCATCAGGCCGATGAACTCGTCCATCGTCGAGCCGGTGGCCTCGAGGATCTTGGCGATCGATTCGGTGTTGGGCCAGCGCAGCCTGCCGTCGCTGCCGGCCCGCTTCGACCTGTTGAAAGTTGTCGGATCGAGCCCGGCGCGCCGCGCAAGTCCTGACGCGGACAGCGAATGGCGCGCCGCCAGCGCGTCGATCGCCGTCCAGATCTGGCGATGGGACAACATGATTGATGCCTCCGGCCGCCCGGCGGATACTCGCGGAGCCGGCCTGTTCGGATTATTTTCCGACAATATAGGAATTATGCCCTGCAATTCACCTCCGGTCCAGCAACTCCAGGAGGCCGCACGCTGCCGCTTGCCGCCCCGCCGGAGCGGCGATACGGTCCGCGCGCTATGACGGACACGGTCTACAAGATCTGCGGGCGCGAGGAGTGGCTCGAGGCCCAGTCGGGCGGCGCTTATCGGGGCAACGCCGACGACGTTCGCGATGGCTTCATCCATCTGTCGGCCCTCGACCAGGTGGAGGGCACGCTGGCGAAGCACTACGTCGGACGGACCGGCCTCGTGCTGGTGGCAGTCGATGCGGCGGCACTCGGGCCGGCACTGAAATGGGAGCCCTCCCGCGGCGGCGCCCTGTTTCCGCATCTCTACGGTCCGCTGCCGATGAGCGCGGTGCGCTCGGCCGGGCCGATTGGACCGCAGCCGTGATCGGCGGTCTCGCCTCGCTCGCCCGGCCGTTGCTGCTGGCGCTCGATCCGGAACGTGCCCACGCGCTGTCGATCGCCGCGCTGAAGTCCGGGCTGGCCGGCGCTGTCGCAGAGCCCGACGATTCGCGCCTGGCAGTCGGCCTGTGGGACCTGCGATTCCCCAATCCGCTGGGCATGGCGGCCGGCTTCGACAAGCACGGCGAGGTGCCGGACGCGCTGCTCAGGCTCGGCTTCGGCTTCGTCGAAGTGGGCACGGTTGCGCCCAACCCACAGCCTGGCAATCCGCGGCCCCGCGTCTTCCGGCTGCCGGCCGAGCGGGCGGTGATCAACCGCTACGGGTTCAACACCGAGGGCCATGCCGCGATGCTCGCCCGCCTGCTGCTGCGAACGGGCAAGGGGATTGTCGGGGTCAATATCGGCGCCAACAAGGACTCTGCCGACCGGGCGGCCGATTACGTGGCGGGCGTCCATGCCTTCGCGCGACATGCGGGCTATCTGACGATCAACATCTCGTCGCCGAACACGCCGGGCCTGCGTGACCTGCAGCACGAGGCAGCGCTCGATGAATTGCTCGCCCGCGTTGCGGAGGCACGGGCGGTGGAGACCGGGCAGATCGGGCGGCATGTTCCCCTGGCGCTGAAGATCGCGCCGGACCTGGGCGACGCCGACCTCGACCACATCGCCGCGGCCGTCTCCAAGCACGGGATCGACGCCGTCATCGTCTCCAACACGACCCTCGACCGGACCGGCCTGACCGATCCCCGCGCGCGGGAGGCGGGCGGGCTGTCGGGCAGGCCGCTGTTCCACCGCTCGACCGTGCAGCTTGCCCGCATGCGCCAGCGGCTGGCTCCGGGAATCCCGCTGATCGGAGCGGGCGGCATCGATTCGGGCGAAACCGCCTGGCAGAAGATCCGTGCCGGCGCGACGCTGGTGCAACTCTATACCGGGCTGATCTATGAAGGCCTCGGCCTCGTCTCCGCCATCAAGAGAGACCTCGTCCGCAAGCTGCGGCGCGAGGGGTTCTCGAACCTCGCGGCGGCCGTCGGCACGGGAACCGACGAGTGGGCCGCCCGCGATTCGGGAGAACGATCGTGACCGTCACCATCTGGCACAATCCGCGCTGCTCGAAGTCCCGGCAGACGCTCGAACTCATCCGCTCGAAGGGCATCAAGCCGCGGATCGTCGAATACCTGAAGACGCCGCCGGACCGCGACGAGCTGCGGCGGGTCCTGGCGGCGCTCCGCATCGCGCCTCGCGACTTGCTGCGCAGGGGCGAGCCCGCCTACAAGGCCCGCGGCCTCTCCGACCCTGCACTCACCGACGACGACATCATCGCGGCGATGCTCACGGAGCCGGTGCTGATCGAGCGGCCGGTGGTGATCAGCGGTAAACGCGCCGCGATCGGCCGGCCGCCGGAGGCGGTGCTGGACATCCTGTAACACGAGGAATTGACCGACCCGGAGCCGGTCAGCCCGGAAACGTCCGCGCCAGCCGCACCGGATAGCGCATCGCGAGTGTCGCTCCGCGCACCACCAGAAACACCGCGATCGCCAGCCACAGCCCGTGATTGCCGAGATGTGGAGTCGCGATCTGCCAGGCGACGACATAGGCCGCCAGCGAGACCAGCATCATGTTGCGCATGTCGTCGGACCAGGTGGCGCCGATGAACACGCCGTCGAACTCGAAGGCGGCAACGCCGAGCAGCGGCGTCAGCGCCGCCCACACGAGGTAGACTCGCGCGGTACGCCGCACCTCCTCGTTGGTCGTCAGGATGTCGATGAACGCCGGTCCGAAGACCAGCAGGATCGCGCTCAAGAGGGTCGCCAGGCCCAGTCCCCAGACGAAGGTCAGCCGCACCGCGCGGGAGAAGGCCGGCCGGTAGCGGGCGCCGATGGCGCGCCCGGCGAGTTGCTCTCCCGCGGTGGCGAACCCGTCGAGGAAATAGCCGCCGAGCAGGAAGAAGTTCATCAAGACGGCGTTCGCCGCCAGCACCACATCCCCCTGCCGGGCGCTCGCCGAAGTGAACAGCGCGAAGGCGAACAGCAGCGAGAACGAGCGCACCATGATGTCGCGGTTGACCGCGAAGGTGCGCATGAGCCCGTCGCGTGCGAACAGGAGTTGCCGGGGAATGCGGAACGACGTCGCCAGCGTTCGCGCGCACAGAGTGATGCCCACGACCGCCGTCACCGTCTCGCCGATCACCGTTCCCCAGGCGACGCCCGCCACCCCCCAGTCGAGCCACAGGACGAAGCTCGCGTTCAGCGCCATGTTCAACGAGTTGAGCAGGAGTTGCAATGCGAGGCCGGTGATCGCCTGACCACGCCCGAGGAACCAGCCCAGAACGGCGTAGTTCACGAGCGCGAAGGGCGCGCCGAGGATGCGGATCGCGAAATACACGGCCACGGCGTCCTCGACCTCGCCGCTCGCGCCCATGAAGGCGAGCGACACGGCGAGGATCGGAACCTGCAGTACGATCACCAGCGCGCCGGCGAGAAGCCCGATCAGCCCCGCCCGGTAGAGCGCTGCCGTCTCGCCGACCGCGTCCGCCGCCCCGACCGCCTGCGCGGTCAACCCCGTCGTGCCGCTCCTGAGGAAGTTGAAGGTGGTGAACAGGATCGAGAAGATCACCGACCCGACCGCGATGCCCCCCAGGAGGTCGGCCCGCCCCAGCCGGCCGATAACGGCGGTGTCCACGATGCCGAGCAGGGGTGTCGACAGGTAGGCGAGCGTCATCGGCACGGCAATGGCGAGCACGCCGCGGTGGGTCACGTCGAACGGCCTCACGGCCGTCATCGGCTCCGGCCCCGCCGGCAAATGCCCCTAACCCCTGGTTGCATTCCCAGAAAGGGACGCGACCCCGGCACCTGCGTCAAGCGATTTCCGCGCCTGTCACTGGCTGTTCCGTCCCATTTTCGAGAATCGCATGATCAGCCAGATCGGGATCACCACGACGGCGCCCAGCAGGAAATATCCGAACAGATCCTCCAGCGCCGCGAAACCCATGTTCCAGATGCCTTCGACCAGGCGCTGAAAGTTGCGGACGATGTCGAGCGGGTGGATGCCGAGGCCCGAGAAGATCAGCCCGACGATCAGCGAGATGATCACCAGCCGGACGACCACCCAGCCCGGGGGCCCGCCGAAGAACCGATTGAGAGTGCCGTTCATCGTCCGCTTTCCCGATGGCCGAAGGACGCCACTCACTTAGGCAATCCGCGGAGGATTTGCGAGTGCCGCCGCCCCGCGATCAGGCAGCCTCCTGCCTGATCACCGTCCGGTGCGGGAACGGGATCGTGATGCCGCTGGCATCGAACGCCTCCTTCACCGCCTTGACCGTCCCGAACTTGGCTTCCCACAGGTCGGCGGCCCGGCACCAGGCGCGCAGCTGCAGGTCGACCGAGGACTCGCCCAGATTGACCACCCGCACCCAGGGTTCGGCCGGATCGTTCAGGAACCGCGAGTCGGCCTTCACCACGTCGAGGATCACCCCGATGGCCTTGTCGATGTCGTCGGAATAGCCGATGCCGAAGGTGATGTCGCAGCGCCGCTTCGGGTTGGCAGAGTAGTTGGTGATCGGCTTGCCCCAGGCCTCTCCGTTCGGCACGAAGACCTTCACCCCGTCGGGCGTGGTCAGTTCGGTCAGGAACAGGTTGAGGTCGGTTACGGTGCCGGCGTCGCTGGCAATCTCCACGAAGTCGCCGAACTTGTACGGCCTGAAGAACACCAGCATCAGCCCGGCCGCCAGATGCGACAGGGTCCCCTGCATGGCCAGACCGATGGCGAGCGTTGCCGCGCCGAGCATCGCGACGAGGCTGGTGACCTGGAAGCCGAAGGTCTGCAGCACCGCGATGACGACGGCAGCGAGCAAAGCGTAGCGCACGACCGAAGCGACGAAGATGCCGAGCGTCTGGTCGATCCGCTTCGAGGCCTCCGCCCGCCGCCGCACCAGCGCCGACAGCCAGCCGGCGATGATCCAGCCGATGACGAGGAAGATCAGCGCCTTGGCAACGTTGATCGCGAGCGCCACGACGGGCGCGAGGCCGGCCGGCATTTCGGGCATGTCCATGTCTGTCTCCTTCGCTTGCGCCTTCCGGTAATGCCGGGAGGCTGGTGCGGGTTCGCTATCCCGCGCTCACTCCTCCTCGAGCAGTGCCTCCAGAACCTCGATCCGGTCGGCGTCCGCCGGCCGCTTGTCCCAGCGTATGCGTGCGATCCTCGGAAACCGCATCGCCACGCCCGACTTGTGACGGCTCGATCTTGCCAGCCCCTCGAAGGCGATTTCCAGGACCAGGCCCTCGTCGGTGTCGTGCACCACCTCGCGGACCGGCCCGAATCGGTTGACCGTGTGGGTCCGCACAAAGCGGTCGAGCTGCCGGAGTTCTTCGTCGGTGAACCCGAAATAGGCCTTGCCGACGGGAACGAGCTCGTCGCCGGCCTCTCCCGCGCGCCAGACGCCGAACGTGTAGTCGGAATAGAACGACGAGCGCTTGCCATGGCCGCGCTGGGCATACATCAACACGGCGTCGACATTGTGCGGATCGCGCTTCCATTTCCACCAGTGGCCCTTCGGCCGGCCGGCCAGATAGGGGCTGTCGCGGCGCTTGATCATCACGCCCTCGACGGCTGCCGCATCCTCGCCGGCACCGTGGCCGGCAGGATCGGCGCGTGCCGCGGTCAGTGCCTCCCAGGAGCCGAACGGCACCAGCGGCGACAGCGTGATTCTGCCCTCGCCGATTCGACCGACGAAATGCGCGAGCCGGTCGCGCCTGACGGCGAACGGCAGCTCGCGCAGGTCCTCTCCCGCCTCGGCGAGGAGGTCGTAGGCGATGACATGCGCCGGATAGTCCGCCAGCATCCTCGCCGTCACGGTCTTGCGGTTCAGCCGCTGCTGCAGCGTGTTGAACGACTGCACCCGGCCCTGGCGCAGGATCAGCAACTCCCCGTCCAGCGCGGCATCGAAGTCGAGCGCCTCGAGAAGGTCCGGAAAGGCGCCCGAGATGTCGTCGCCGGTGCGTGAATAGAGCCGTCGCTGGTGGCGCCCCTTCGCGTCGCGGCCGGCCACCGCCTGCACGCGAATCCCGTCCCATTTCCACTCGGCCGCGTGTTCGGCGGGTTCCAGTCGCGACAGGTCGGTCTCCTCCACCGCGTGGCTCAGCATCGGCGAGCGGAACGGCACGGGGTTGGTCTGCTCCGGCCGATCACCCTCGCCGAGTGCCCAGGCGAACAGCGCCTCGTAGGGCTGGTCGAGCCCGTGCCACACCTCCTCCACGTCGCGGGACTCGAGATCGCCGAGCGCGGCGACCGCGGTCTTGGCGAGCCGCGCCGACACGCCGACCCGCAGCCCGCCGGTGATCAGCTTGAGCAGTGCCCAGCGGCCGGTCTCGTCCAGCCGGTCCAGGAACGTGGCGATCAGCCCCGGCAGCTCGGCCTTGCCTGCGGTATCAAGCGCGGCGACGATCTCGGGCAGTGCCAGGGTGGCCGCCGGCTCCGGGCTTCGCCCCGCGGGCCACATAAGCGCCACCGTCTCCGACAGGTCGCCGACATAGGCGTAGGACATGCGGAACAGCACCGGGGCGGCGCGTTCCTCGATCAGGACGCGGATCACGGCCGGCTTGGCGTGGCGAAAGCGCAATTCGCCGGTCAGTGCGGCGAGCGCGAGGCCACGCGCGGGGTCGGGTGTCGACCGGAAGTACTCCCGCATCAGCGCGATCTTGGCGTTCCGGCGCGGCTCGTAGGCGAGCCGGTCGAGAAGCTCGGCGAAGCGGTTCATGTCCTGTCGGGCCGGCGGAATCTTCAGCTCTCGTTGACAACCTGGATGATCCCCCAGCCCTCCTGGCCCTTCATCAGGGCGTAGTGGCAGACGAAGGCAAGCGCCACGTCGCCATCCTCCCGTTCCTGCCGCCAGGACAGCGTGGCCATCGCGATCGGCCCGCTCACCGACAGCGCGAGAACCTGGAAGGTCGAATGCACGATCTCTTCCCGCTCGAAGACATCGAGCAGCGCCTCTATGTTCTCCATCAATTCGTGGCGATCGGCGAAGACGTTGCCCTTGCCGAACTGCCAGATGATACAGGGAAACGTGAAGGCATCGGCGATCTCCTCGGCATCGAATTCGTCGAAGCCGGCGGGATAGTCCTCGAACAGCGAGGCGATGTCGTCTTCGGGGCCTGGAAGCATCGGGGCGCAACGCTCCATGCGGTTCGGGCGGATTCGGACGGGCGCAGGTCACGCCCATGTGAAGGCTGACGGGTATCCGGGGAGAACGCAAGATGGCCGCAACCGGCGACGGGAAACCCGCGATGGGGTGGCTGCCCTCCGACGAGGCGGCGGGCGGCCGGCTGTTCATGGCGGCAGCGGCTCGCAACCGCGAACCGATCATCGAGGTGCTTCGCGAGGAGCTCGACGGCCGGGCGCCCGCGCATGCGCTGGAACTTGCCAGCGGTTCCGGCGAGCATGTGGTGGCCTTTGCGGAAGCGTTCCCGACGACGAGATGGCAGCCAAGCGACAGCGATCCGGCGGGACTGGCCTCGATCACGGCCTGGCGCGAGCACAGCGGCCTGCCGAACATCGCGCCGCCGCTGCCGATCGACCTGGAGACGCCCGACTGGCACACGGCCGTGGACCATCCGGTCGGCCTGATGGTGGCGATCAACGTCGTGCACATCTCGCCGTGGCGGGCGACGCTCGGGCTCTTGGACGGCGCCGCGTCGCTGCTGGCGGAGGATGGAATCCTGTTCGTCTACGGCTGCTTCTCCCGCTCCGGCGACTTTGTGTCCCAGTCCAACCGCAGCTTCGACGCAGGCTTGCGGCGCCGCGATCCCGAATGGGGTGTTCGCGACACCGACGAAATGGCGCGGGCTGCCGACGAGCGGGGTCTCGTCCTCGACCGGATCGCGGCGATGCCGGCCAACAACACGGTGGTGGTGTACCGGAGGCGTGGAATCAGGTGAGGGGCTGACCGGGCGAAGGCGGCTCCGTCGATGCGGCAACAGCGCCCTCCCCCTCCTCCTCGTAGCCGACGAGCCGCAGCGGGCGGGCGGTGAGGCCGCGGGTTTCGGCCCAGTGCACGAGCGCATCCTCCTGGCCATGCGTGACCCAGAGTTCCGCGCATCCGGTCTCGAGGACGGTGCGGGTGAGGTCGTCCCAGTCGGCGTGGTCGGAGATCACCAGCGGCAACTCGACCCCGTTCTGTCGCGCCCGCGCCCTGACCCGCATCCAGCCCGACGCGAAGGCAGTGACCGGATCGGCGAAGCGACGCGCCCAGACGTCGGTCATCGAGCCCGGCGGCGCCACGACGATCTCCCCCGCGAGGGCCCCCTCCGTCTCCCTTACGGGAACCAGCGGCCCGAGCGCGACGCCCGCCTGTTCGTAGAGCGCGCAGATCGCCTCCAACGCGCCGTGGATGAAGATCGGCCGGTCGTGGCCCGCCTCGCGCAGCAGCGCGATCACCCGCTGCGCCTTGCCGAGCGAATAGGCCCCGACGAGATGCGTGCGGTCGGGAAACAGCTCCAGCGAGCCGAGCAGTTTGGCGATCTCCCCGCGCGAATCCGGATGCCTGAACACCGGCAGGCCGAAGGTCGCCTCGGAGATCAGCAAGTCGCAGGACACAAGCTCGAAGGGCGCGCAGGTCGGGTCGGCCTCGCGCTTATAGTCGCCGGTGACGACGATCCTGAGCCCGCCCGCCTCGACCAGGATCTGCGCGGAGCCGAGGACATGGCCGGCAGGATGGAAGGACACGGTCGCGTCGCCGATCTTCACCGGCTCGCCCGGTCGGGCGGGCTGGCTGCTGCCGGCAAAGCCCTCGCCGTATCGCGCGGCCATCACCGCCAGCGTCTCCGTTGTGGCGAGCACCGTCGCGTGTCCCGCCCGCGCATGATCGGAGTGGCCGTGGGTGATCAGCGCCCGATCGACCGGCCGCACCGGATCGATGAAGAAGCCGCCCGGCCGGCAGAACAGTCCGCGCGGAGTGGGCGTGAGGATCTCGTCGGGTCGCATTCGCGCAGAATAGGCCGGCAGGGCCGCGATAACGAGTGGTCTGCCGTCGCCCGACTGTCTATCTGGTGGCGCACGACCATCCGGGAGGATCGCGCCTCGATGAAAAATGGACCGATCATCACCTGCGACGGCGAGGCCGCGCGGCGCAACGCCGCAATTGTGCAGCGGTTCTTCACCGAGGTGCTATCGGATGCGGGATCAGGCGTCGCCGACGCCTTCCTGGCCGAGGATTTTGTCGATCACGATCCCGAGCCCGGGTCCGATCCCGGCCGTCACGGGGTCGCACTGAAGCTGGCCGCTCTCTTCGCCGCGTTTCCGGACGGACGTTTCGAACCGCAGATCATCGTCGCCTCGGGCGACATGGTGGCGGTGCGGTCGCGGTTCACCGGCACGCAGGCCGGTGCGTTCGGCCCGCTGCCGGCCAGCGGTCGGGCGGTCGAGGTGACGTTTCACGATTTCTACGCGATGAGGGACGGCCGCATTGCTGGTCACTGGCACGTGTTCGATGCCGCCGGAATGATGCAGCAGCTCGGAGCGGCCAGTACGTGAATATCAGCCGGCGCCGTCGCGCCGGCTGATCGAGGACGGTTCTTTAGAGTCAGGCCGCCAGCGCCTGGCGGGCCACGGTCTTGGCGGCGGCTGTCGCCTCGGCGATGGCTTTCTCCGCCGCCTCGGGGCCGAAGATCGAGCCCTCGACGCGGACCACCTCGACGTCGGTCATGCCAAGGAAGCCCAGCATGTGCTTGACGTAGGGTGTCTGGAAGTCGATCGCATCGAGCGGCGCGGCGCTGTAGACGCCGCCGGTGGCGACGACGAGATAGACCTTCTTGCCCGTCACCAGGCCCTCGGGGACACCCGCCTCGGTGTAGCGGAAGGTGATGCCGGAGCGGGCGACGTAGTCGATCCACGACTTCAGTGTCGAGGTGATGGTGAAGTTGATCATCGACGAGGCGATGACGATCGTGTCGGCCGCCTTCAGCTCGGCGACCAGTTCGTCCGAGAGGGCGGCCGCCGCCTTCTGCGCAGTGGTCTGCTGATCGGCCGGCGCGAAGAACCCGCCGAGCGTGGTCGCATCCAGATGCGGCAGCGGCTCGGCGCCGAGATCGCGGATGACGAGCCTCGCGCCCGGCTCAACTGCCTTCAGGTCGTCGACGAGCGTGCGCGCCACCTTCGTCGACAGCGACTCCTCGCCGCGCGGGCTGGTGGTGAGAAAGAGGATGCTGCTCATGGTATCTTCCTGGGGTTCCTTGTCCGGAAGGCCGGCTTGGACTATATCGATGTTACCGATCGGTACCGCCGATAGGTACTGACCGGTAACACCCTTGTCAAGGGGACGCCGCCGAGAAATTGTTCGGCGGCCGGCGAAACGGCAGGATCGGCATGAGCACATCGGCAGAACTGGCCCGGGATGGATCGGGGACGGAAAAGGTGCCGCCGCGCGAGCGCATCCTCGCCGTGGCGCGGGACCTCTTCTACCGGCAGGGCATCCGCGCCGTCGGCGTCGAGGCGATCGCCGAGGCCGCCGGCACCAACAAGATGACCCTCTACCGCCACTTCGCCTCCAAGGACGAGCTGGTGGCCGAATACCTGCGCAGCGTCGCCGCCGAGGACGCCAAGGTATGGGACTGCATCGCCGGCCGTTATCCCGGCGAGCCGCTCAACCAACTTCGCGAATGGGTGCGCTGGATGGCCGAGGAGGTATCCTCGGGCAATTCACGCGGCTGCGCCGTCGCCAATGCCGGCGTGCAGATCACCGAGCCGGACCACCCGGCCCGCCAAGTGATCGAGTCCCACAAGCGCAGCCACCGGGAGAACGTGCTGCGGCTCTGCCGCGAGGCCGGCCTGCGCGACCCCGAACTGGTCGCCGACGGCATCTTCCTGATGCTGGAGGGCGCGCGGGTGAACATCCAGAGCGAGGGCCACCGGGGCCCCGCCTGCCGCTTCGTGGCGCTCAGCGACGACCTGATCGCCTCGCATTCGAGGTGAACGCCTACCCCGTCCGGAAGTGCTTCGACAGCTTCAGGCCCTGCGCCTGGTAGTGCGAGCCGATGTCGGTGCCGTAAAGATTCGTCGGCCGCTCGGTGAGGCGCTCGTAGACGAGGCGGCCGACGATCTGGCCGTCCTCGAGGATGAACGGCACCTCGCGGCTCCTCACCTCGAGCACCGCCCGCGAGCCGTGGCCGCCCGCCGACGCATGGCCGAAGCCGGGGTCGAAGAACCCTGCATAGTGGACGCGGAACTCGCCGACCAGCGGATCGAAGGGCACCATCTCCGCCGCATAGGCCGGCGGCACGTGCACCGCTTCCTTGGACGCCAGGATGTAGAACTCATCCGGGTCGAGGATCAGCGTGCGCCCCGGCCGCGCCTCGATCCGGTACCAGAAGTCGGCGACATCGCAGGCGTCGCGCTTGTCGACGTCGACGACGGCGGTGTGGCGCTTGGCGCGGTAGCCGACCAACCCGCCCTGCCCTGACAGATCGACGCTGACGGCGATGCCGCCGGAGATATCGGGCTCGTTGGCGTCGACCAGTCGCTCCTCGCGGTGCAATGCCCCGGTCGCCGCATCGTCCAGGACCGCATGGCCGCGCCGGAAGCGGATCTGCGACAGGCGCGACCCGGTCCTCGCCAGGATCGGAAAGGTGCGCGGGCTGATCTCGATGTAGAGTGGGCCGTGATAGCCGGACTCGACCTTGTCGAAGGCCCGCGCATTGTCGGCAATCACGCGGGTGAACACGTCGAGCCGGCCGGTCGAACTCTTCGGATTGGCGTCGGCGGCGATGTGGGATGGCAGCCTGAGTTCCTCCAGCAGCGGCACGATGTAGACGCAGCCGGTCTCCAACACCGCTCCGCCGGTCAGGTCGACCTTGTGCATCATCAGCGGCTTCAGCCGCTCATGCACCGTGTGTCGGGGGCCTGGCAGGAAGCTCGCACGAACCCGGTAGGCCGTGCGCCCGAGCCTCAGGTCGAGGCTCGCCGGCTGGATCTGGTCAGGCGCCGCGGGACGGTCGAGCGCGATGGCGCCGTCCGTGATCAGCCGCTCGATCGCCTGGCTCGGCAGGATGCCGCCCAGCGGCGCGCCGTCTCCGTTCAGCAAACCGCAGTCCCCCGGGCCATCGTCCGGGTTCCTGTACGCGAACGAGACGTTGACGCCAAGCGCCGGCGGGCCTACGCAGGCGCAACCGTGGTTCTTTGGGCCGGCCGGCTTGCAGCCACGTTAAAACAACCAGCTAAAAGGCCGGACGCGCGTAGGCCGCATCGGGCGTCACGTGCGGCCCGGCGCCGTCCGAGGTCGCATCATGAGCCGCGAAAGACTCCCCACAGACCGCCCGCTGCGTCCCGCCACGCGGCTGATCCACGAGGGCGAGAGCCGCTCGACCTTCGGCGAGATGTCGGAGGCGCTCTACCTCACCTCCGGCTACGCCTACGACACGATGGAGGCGGCCGAAGCGCGCTTCGACGGCAGCGACCCCGGCTACATCTACTCGCGCTTCTCGAACCCGACGGTCTCGACCTTCGAGCGTCGCATGA
>JAEYRQ010000280.1 GCA_023435545.1 Pseudomonadota bacterium
CGCGCCGGCACGCCGCTTCTCGCCGTCAACGACGTGCTCTACCACCATCCCGGCCGGCGGCCGCTGCAGGATGTGGTGACCTGCATCCGCGAGGGCCTGCGGATCGAGGCCGCCGGCCGCCTGCTGGAGGTGAACGCCGAGCGCCATCTGAAGCCGCCCGGCGAGATGGCGCGGCTGTTCCGCGACGCGCCGGAGGCGATCGCCGAGACCCTGGACTGCCTCGCGCGGATCGACTTCTCGCTGACCGAGCTGAAATACGACTATCCCGACGAGCCGGTGCCGCCCGGCAGGACCCCGCAAGGCTGGCTCGAGGAACTCACCTGGCGGCGTGCCGGCCTGCGCTATCCCGGCGGCATCCCGGCGAAAGTCGAGCGGCTCCTGCGCGAGGAACTGGCGCTGATCGCGCAGCTCGACTACGCGCGCTATTTCCTCACCATCCACGACATCGTCCGCTACGCCGAGGACAACGGCATTCTCTGCCAGGGCCGGGGCTCGGCGGCGAATTCCGCCGTCTGCTTCGTGCTCGGCATCACCGCCGTCGATCCGGCCGAGCACGAACTGCTGTTCGCCCGCTTCATCTCCGCCGAGCGCCGCGAGCCGCCGGACATCGACGTCGATTTCGAGCACGAGCGGCGCGAGGAGGTGATCCAGCACATCTACCAGCGCTACGGCCGCGCGCGCGCCGGCATCGCCGCCACCGTGATCAGCTACCGGCCGAAAAGCGCCATCCGCGAGGTCGGCAAGGTGATGGGTCTGACCGAGGACGTCACCGCCCGGCTCGCCGGCACGGTCTGGGGAAGCTGGGGCGGCGACGAGATCCGGGACTCTCAGATCCGCGAGGCGGGGGTCGATCCCGCCAATCCGGTGATCCGCCGGGCGATCGACCTCGCCACCACACTTCTGGGTTTCCCACGCCACCTCTCCCAGCATGTCGGCGGCTTCGTGCTCACCCGCGGGCGCCTCGACGAACTGGTGCCGATCGGCAACGCCGCGATGGCGGACCGCACCTTCATCGAATGGGACAAGGACGATATCGACACGCTCGGGCTAATGAAGGTCGACGTGCTCGGCCTCGGCATGCTGACCTGCATCCGCAAGGGCTTCGACCTCATCGCCGAACACGACGGGCTGGAATACGACCTCGCCGGCGTGCCGTGGGAGGACCCGGCCGTCTACGACATGCTGTGCGAGGGCGATTCCATCGGCGTCTTCCAGGTGGAGAGCCGGGCGCAGATCAACATGCTGCCGCGGCTTCGCCCGAGGGAGTTCTACGACCTCGTCATCCAGGTCGCGATCGTCCGCCCCGGCCCGATCCAGGGCGACATGGTGCATCCCTATCTGCGCCGCCGCAACGGCGTGGAGAAGGTCGAGTACCCCTCCCCCGCCCCGCCGCACGACCCGCATGAACTGCGCAACGTGCTGCACCGGACGCTGGGGGTGCCGCTGTTCCAGGAGCAGGCGATGAAGATCGCCATGGTCGCCGCCGAGTTCAGCCCCGACGAGGCGAACGGGCTGCGCCGGGCGATGGCGACCTTCCGCCACACCGGCACCATCCACACCTTCGAGGCGAAGATGGTCGAGGGCATGGTCCGGCGCGGCTACACCCGCGACTTCGCCGAGCGCTGCTTCAACCTGATCAAGGGTTTCGGCGAGTACGGCTTCCCCGAATCCCATGCCGCCGCCTTCGCCCGGCTGGTCTATGTCTCGGCCTGGCTCAAGTGCCACCACCCGGCCGCCTTCGCCTGCGCGCTGCTCAACTCCCAGCCGATGGGCTTCTACGCGCCCGCCCAGATCGTGCGCGACGCGCGCGAGCACGGGGTCGAGGTGCGTCCCGTCGACATCGCCGCAAGCTGCTGGGACAACACGCTTGAGCGGCGCCCGGAGGGAGACCTGGCGCTGCGGCTCGGCCTGCGCCAGGTCGACGGCTTCCACGAGGCCTGGGCCGAGACCCTCGTCGGCATGCGCGGGGCCGGCTACGAGAGCATCGAGGCGCTGTGGCGTCGCACGGCGCTACCGCACCGGGCATTCAGGCTGCTCGCCGACGCCGACGCGTTCCGCTCACTGGGGCTCGACCGGCGCGCCGCGCTGTGGGCGGTCAGGCGGCTGCCCGACGATGAGCCCCTGCCGCTGTTCGCTGCTGCGGATGCGCGCGAACTCGGCGCCGAGCCGGAGGCGGGCCTGCCGGCCATGCCGCTTGCCGAGCATGTCGTCGCCGACTACCAGACGACGCGGCTGTCGCTGAAGGCCCATCCGATGGCCTTCCTGCGCGATATGTTCCGGGGGGAGGGCGTGAAGGCCTGCGCCGACCTTTCGAACATGCGCGACGGTGCCTGGGCGAGGGTCGCCGGCATCGTGCTGGTGCGCCAGCGTCCCGGCAAGGGCAACGCCGTCTTCATGACGCTGGAGGACGAGACCGGCATCGCCAACGTGCTGATCTGGGCGCGGCGTTTCGAGCGCTACCGCCGCCAGATCATGTCGGCGCGGCTGGCGCTGGCCGAGGGCCAGGTGCAGAAGAGCCCGGAAGGCGTGGTGCTTCTGATCGTCACCGCCATCCACGACCGCAGCCACGATCTGCAGCGCCTGTCCGACGCTCACGCCGCCCGGCTCGCCCTGTCGCGCGCCGACGAGACGCTGCACCCCGTCTACCAGCGAAACGCCGGCCACCCGCGCGAGGTGCGCATCATTCCGAAGTCACGGGACTTCCACTGAGGACGGCGCCTCCGGCAGGCGCGTGCCCGCCGGAGGTCCGTGTCGTCAGTTCATCGGGCCGAGGTTCAGGAGTTGCACCCGGCGGTTGACGGCAGCGTCGGGGTGGGCCGGGTCCCTCAGCTGCTCCTCGCCGAGCCCGAAGGCGGCGAGCCGCTGCGGCGGCACCCTGAACACCGTGATCAGCGTGTTACGGATCGCGTCCGCCCGCCGCTGGCTCAGGTCGAGATTGTACTGGCGAGTGCCCTTGGCATCGGTGTGGCCGACGATCAGGAACTTGTCGTCGAGCAGCACCGGATGATGCAGCGCGTCCGCCATCGCGCCCAGCGCCTGGAACGACGCCGGCTTGATGCGGTCGGAATCGAAGTCGAAGTCGATCTCCACGTCGAAATTCGGCAGCGACGTGAAGTAGTCGCGATACTTGTCGCGGCCGACCACGTCCTCGCTGTTCTGGGTGGAGATGTCGATCGTCACTTCCTTGCGCAGTTCATCGACATTGACGACGGCGGTCTTGGCGCTCACCGCCTGCAGCTCCTGGACGAGCTGGCCGGTGTTGACGCTCTGCTGGGCGAAAGAGGGCGAGGACAGCATCGCCGGGGCGGCCAGCGCCGCCAGACTAACCATGAAACGCTTCATCGGATGCTCCTCGTCTCAGCGCCAGCCGGCATCGGTGATCGCCTGGTTGCAGGGCGCGCTGACCTGGCTCTCGAACTTCTGCAGGCACCGCAGGTAGCGGCCGTTGCCCGGATCGTACTCCCTGCACAGCCGCTTGACGTCGCCGGCGCAAAGCTGCAACGCCGCGTCCTGCGCGGCCGCTCGGCGATCCAGCGAGGCGACGATCGCAACCGCCGCCGTCTTGCAGCCGCCCGACAGGCTGGCCTCCTTGGCGCGCAGGCAGCCGAACAGCTTGCCCTCGTTCAGTGGCACCGAGGCACAGTGTTTCTGGATGTCCGCCCCGCACGCATTGGCGAAGCCGGTGATCGCCTCCGAGTAGCTGATGGTCTGAGCAGTGGATGGTGTAGCCCCGCCGATTGCAGCGACGAGCGCCGCGGCGAGGGCGATAATTCGGAACATGGATGGCCTCCTTGGATGTCCTCCGCGCGCGACCATAGCGCCTGCCGTGAAGTCATGCGAGGCCGGAAATCGCCCTGGATTCGGACCTGCCGGCCGTCAGCCCCGCCAAACCGGATCGCGCCCCTCGACGAAGGCGCGCGCGCCCTCCTCGACGTCGGGGCTCAGCATCAGCCGGTTGTAGGTCGGGAATTTCCCCTCCCGCATCATCGCATAGCAGTCGCCGACCGGGACCGTCTCGGTCAGGCGCACGATCTCCTTGGTCGCCTCCACCGCCAGCGGCGCCCCGCGCACGATCAGCGCCGCCATCTCGCGGGCAGCCTCCATGAGGTCGGGACCCGGCACCGCGCGGTTGATCAGCCCCATGCGGACTGCTTCCTCCGCCGTCAGCCGCCGACCGGTGAGCAGCAGTTCCATCGCCAGCACCCGTGGGATCTGGCGCGGCAGCCGGAACGAGCCGGTGTCGGCGACGAGGCCCATATGGGTTTCTGTGAACCACATCTCGGCGTGGTCGGCGGCAAGGATGATGTCGCCGGCGATCGCGATCTCGAAGCCGCCGGCGACCGCCATGCCGTTGATCGCGGTGATCACCGGCTTATTGAGGTTCGGCAACGCCGGAAACCCGCCGAAGCCGCCGATGCCGTAGTCGGCCTCGGCGGACTCGCCCTCCGCCGCCGCCTTCAGATCCCACCCTGCCGAGAAGAATCGCTCGCCGGCCCCGGTCAGGACCGCGACGCGCAGTCCCGGGTCGTCGCGGAAGGCGGTGAACACCGCCCCCATCTCCCGGCTGGTCCTTGCGTCGATGGCGTTCGCCTTCGGCCGGTCGAGCACGATCTCGAGGACCGCGCCGTTGCGGGTAACGTGAAGCGGTGCGGTCATGGTGTTTCCGTTCCCTTCGTCTCAATCGGCTGGGCACGTGAGCGGCGCCCGCAATGCCGAGCTTCCGTCATCCCGGACGACCGCATGTCGATCCGGGATCGGGGCGATTCCGACGGTCGTGGGGTTCCGATCCCGGATACCGGCTGCGCCGGTTCCGGGATGACGGCCAAGCATGTGGAAAGCCCGTCACCGCCCGGCCTCCCTGAGCAACATCCGGGCGATGATGTGGCGCTGGATCTCGCTGGTGCCGTCCCAGATCCGCTCGACGCGGGCGTCGCGCCAGAAGCGCTCGATCGGCAGCTCGTCCATCAGACCCATGCCGCCGAAAATCTGCACCGCCTGGTCAGTCACCCGCGCCAGCATCTCCGTGGCGTAGAGCTTGGCCGAGGCGATCTCGCGGCTCGCGTCCTCGCCCCGGTCGACCTTCCAGGCCGCCGCGAGCGTCAGCCAGTCTGCCGCGTCGATCTCCGTCACCATGTCGGCGAGCTTGAAGCCGGTGCCCTGGAAGTCGCCGATCCGCTGGCCAAACTGCCGGCGCGACGCCGCCCAGTCGACCGCCATGTCGAGCACCCGCCGCGCCCGGCCGACCGCGAAGGCGGCGACCGTGAGCCTGGTCGAGAACAGCCAGGTGTTCATCACCTCCATGCCGCCGCCGGCTTTTCCCAGCACCTGGGAGTCCGGCACCCGGCAGTCGTCGAAGGCGAGGATCGAGTTGTGATAGCCGCGATGCGAGACCGACCGAAAGCCCTTGCGGATCTCGAAGCCGGGGGTCCCCCGATCGACGAGGAAGCAGGTCAGCTGCTTGCGCGGGCCGCGCGGCGTCTTGTCCTCGCCGGTCACCGCGAAGACGATCGCGAAGTCGGCGACATCGGCATGGCTGATGAAGTGCTTCGTCCCGTTGATCACCCAGTCGCCGCCGTCGCGCCGGGCCACTGTCTTCATCGAGCGCACGTCGGAGCCCGCGTCCGGCTCGGTGATGGCGAGGCAGTCGATCTTCTCGCCGGCGACGCAGGGGTCGAGATAGCGTACGCGCTGCTCGGGCGTGCAGGCGATGAGGATGTTCGAGGGCCTGCCCCAGAACACCGTCAGCGCCATCGAGGCGCGGCCGAGTTCGCGCTCGAGCAGCGTGAAGGTCAGCGTGTCGAGCCCGCCGCCGCCGAATTCCCCCGGCACGTTCGGCGCATAGAACCCCAGCGCCTTCACCTTGTCGCGTATTGTACGGGCGACCTCGGACGCGACCTCGCCGGTGCGCTCGACCTCCGCCTCCAGCGGATAGAGTTCCGCCTCGACGAAACCGCGCACGGTCTCGACGATCATCTCCTGTTCGGGGGTCAGGGCGAAGTTCATTCGGCGCGGCTCGCGGCCGACTGGAGGAACGGAGCGCATCCCGCACAAACCCTCACCCCATCCCTCTCCCGCAAGCGGGAGAGGGACGGCGCCTTCGGCTCGTCCGGACGCGCGGCGGCGCGGCCGGATTTCCCTCTCCCGCCCGCGGGAGAGGGTGGCGAGACCGCGGGCCGAGCCGGGTGAGGGTCGGACGTCACGCCCCCCTCCCCATCCCGATGGACCGCCCAGCCTGCTCCGGCTTCGGCAGGTCCTTCTGCGCCGCGACGATCGCTTCCAGCCGCGTCCGCACCGCGGCGTCGGCGGGCATGGCGCGGCCCAATCGCGTGTCGACATGGATCAGCATCTGCTCGGCGGTCGCCAGCAGCGTCTCGTCGGCCGAGCGATAGAGCCGGTGGAAGATGTGCAGCCGCTTTTCGTCGACGCCGAGCACCTGGATCGTCACGTGGATCGGCTCGTCGACCGAGACCTCGGCGAGGTTCATGATGTGGGTCTCGACCGTGTAGTAGCTGAAGTCCGCCGCGTGATAGGCGGTGTCGATCCCCACATGCCGGAACAGCGCGTCGGCGGCGTTGCCGAAGACGTAGAGGTAGCGACTCTCGGTCATGTGGCCGTTGTAGTCGATCCAGTCGGCCTCGACGCGCGCCTGGTGCAGGCGCAAGGGCTGCGAGGAATCCTCGATTGCCGCGATGGTACCGGCCTGTGCCCGGTCCCACAGCGACTCCTCCTGGCGCTTGACCACCTCGCCGGCCGCGTAATCGCGCGAGCGCAGCGCCGACAGCACCGAGACCAGACAGTCGTCGCGCAGCCGCTCCAGCTCCCGGATCGACTGGCCGCGGGCCTGCGCGTCGGACTGGGCGGCGAGCGTGTCGAGGAACTCGTCGGTGAGGTCCGGCACGTCCATCAGCTTGGTCCAAGGCCATTTCAGCGCCGGGCCGAACTGCGCCATGAAGTGCCGCATCCCCGCCTCGCCGCCGGCGATCCGGTAGATCAGGAACGTGCCCATGAACGACCAGCGGATGCCCGGACCGTAGCGGATCGCGTCGTCGATCTCCTCCGTCGTGGCGATCCCGTCGTGGACGAGCCACAGCGCCTCGCGCCACAGGGCCTCCATCAGCCGGTCGGCGACGAAGCCGTCGATCTCCTTTTTCAGCATTAGCGGCCGCATGCCGATCGACCGGTAGAAGGCCGCCGCTCGTGCCTTCGTATCCTCCGACGTCAGACCCCCGCCGCAGACCTCGACCAGCGGCATCAGGTAGACGGGATTGAACGGATGGCCGACGACGCGCCGCTCCGGCCCAGCCATGTCCACCTGCATCTCGCTCGGCAGCAGCCCCGAGGTCGAGGAGCCGAAGATCGTGTCCGGCCGCGCCGCCCGGCTCGCCTCGGCCAGCAC
>JAEYRQ010000367.1 GCA_023435545.1 Pseudomonadota bacterium
CGATGATGCCGCGCGCACGGCAGGCGGTCCTGCTCACCACCGCCGAGGGATTCCGCGCCGAGGAGGCGGGCAGGATACTCGATACCAGCGCAGACGGTGTCCGGGATCTGGTGGAAGAGGCGGGCCGCGAGATCGCAGCCCAGGTCGCGACCGAGGTTCTGATCATCGAAGACGAGCCGATGATCGCGATGGACCTGGAAGCGCTGGTGGAAGGGCTGGGCCACACCGTGTGCGGTCTTGCGCGCACGCATGCCGAGGCGATCGAGGCGGTGGCGGCACGTCGCCCCGGACTGGTGCTGGCGGACATACAGCTCGCCGACGGCAGCTCCGGTCTCGACGCGGTCAACGAGATGCTGACCACGATCGACGTGCCGGTGATCTTCATCACAGCCTATCCGGAGCGGCTCCTGACCGGCGAGCGGCCGGAGCCGGCGTTCCTGATCGCCAAGCCGTTCGACACCGATGTGGTCAAGGCGGTCATCAGCCAGGCGCTGTTCTTCGACATGCGGGCGCGCAGCGGCCAGGAGTTGAAGGCGGCTGGATAAATCGAGGAAACCTTATCCTGCATCAGACGTTCTGGTCTTGGAGAGAGAGACCTGCAAAGGAGACGTCGGATGCTGTATTGGGCCCTTCTGTTCTTGGTCGTTGCGGTGATCGCCGGGGCGTTCGGCTTCGGCGGTGTGGCCAGCGCGTCGGTTGGCATCGCTCAGGTGCTGTTCTTCATCTTTCTGATCGCCCTGATCGTCTCGCTGGTGATGCATTTCGCCCGGAGAGCTTGACCGGCAGCGCGAGTTCCGTCAGCGGCCGCCCGGGAGATGGGCGGCCGTTTTGCGTTCGGTTGTAGACAAGCTGCGCCTGGCCCGACTATTTCAACGAGGCTCGCGCCGCCGTGGCGGCGAGGCTGGCGGCCTGCGCCGCCTCGGCGATGCTGCCGAAGTCACCCGAATCCAGCCACTCCGCTCGTACCATCCAGGATCCCCCCACCGCCACCACCGTGGGTAGCGCCAGGTAGTCCGCTAGGTCGGTCAAGCCGATTCCGCCGGTAGGAATGAATTCGAGCCCCGCCAGCGGCGAGGCCAGCGCGCGCAGCGTGGCGGCGCCGCCATAGCTGGAGGCCGGAAAGAACTTCACCGTGGTGAAGCCACTGTCGGTGAGGCGCATCGCCTCCGACGGCGTCGCACACCCGGGAAGCCAGGGCACGGGGCACCCGGCCGCCTCGCGGATCAGCGCATTAGTGGCGCCGGGCGAAACGAGGAAGCGCGCCCCGGCCCCGAGCGCAGCCTGCAGATCTGCCGGCTGGCGGACGGTTCCCGCTCCGACATGGGCTTCCGGCACCTCGGCGGCGATACGGCGGATTGCTTCGAGCGCCGACGGGGTTCTGAGCGTTATCTCGATGATCGGCAGCCCGGCCCCGACCAACGCCGCGGCGAGGGGAACCGCGTGATATGGGTTCTGGATGGTGACCACCGGAACGATTCCCGTCCGGCGCCAGAAGTCCGCATTCGGCAGAGGCACGCTCATCGGAGGGCGCTCCCCCTCTTGGAGAGGCAGGGGAGGTCGAGGCAAAGCATCATCGGTCCAAGCCGCATTGAGGCCCGCCGCGGGCACATGGCGTGTGCAGTCGCGTCAGGGCGGCCACGTACTGGGCCGTGGTTGTCCGGATATGGGTGAGGAGAGCCTCGGCGGCCGAGGCCATGTCGTTCCGCGCAATTCTCGCGGCGATCTGCTCGTGCTCGCCCAGCGTCGCCTCGCAGGCGCGCTGCTGCACGCTCGGCAGGCAGGAGGCGAAGGCTATGGCGCGGGCCTCGTAGCCACGATAGCACTCCAGCAGGTAGGGGTTGTCGGCCATGTGGAACATCGTCTCGTGGAAGGCGGTATCGAGCGCCCGGTAGCTTGTACGGTCACCCGCGGCGACGGCGATCCTCATCCGCTGGCAGATCTCCGAGAGGTCCACCGCGAGCCGTTCGGCGCTCGCGGCCATCGCGAGTTCCAGTGCCGCCGTCTCGAGTATCTGGCGAAGCCTGCCCAGATCCTCAAGTCCGCGCGCGTCGATGTCGAAGACGAAGCTGCCGGTCTGCGGCCGGATCGATACCAGTCCTTCCTTCTTGAGCTGCAGCAGCGCCTCGCGGATCGGCGTCTTGGAGTAGCCGAACCTGGCAGCCAGGGCACTTTCCGAGAGGGGTTCCCCGAGGCCGATCGAGCCGTCGAGTATCCACTTCCGGATCTCGTCGGTCGCGTGCTCCGTCAATGTCCGCATGGGTATCGGGTACCTTCCCTCAGGGACGTGCATCCGTAACGACGTTAGCGAGCCGCACAGAGCCAAACAAGCCGCAGCACTCAGGCCCCGGCGAGGATCAGTACGACGCCACACACCAGCAGCAGGATGCCGGCCGCCTCGGCGCGCGTGGTGCGCTGGTCGAAGAGCCGCCGCGAGACGATCTGGGCGAACAGGATCTCGACCAGCGCCAGGGTGCGGACTGCAGCGGCGCTCTGGATGGCGAAGGCGAGGAACCAGAACTGCGAGGCCACCGCGCCCAGGAAGCCGGCAGTCATCGACTGGCGCCATTTGCCGAGTATGGCGGCGAGCGTACTCCGGCGCCGCGCGAGAAGGATAAGCGTGACGGTCGCGGCCTGAAGAGCCAGCGCGACCACGAGGGTGGAGGAGGCGGCGATGATGAAGTTGCTGCTGGCGCTCGCCTGTATTCCACCGCGGTAACAGACGGCCGACATCGCGAACAAGGCCGCCGATCCGAGGCCGTAGGCGACCGCCCGGAGGCTGCTCCCGGCCATTGCCGCGTTCGGCCAGGACATCAGCAGGACGCCGCCGGTGGCGACCAGCACAGCCACGACGAGGGCGGGCGTCGGCACCTCCGACAGGACCACGACCGCGAAGATCAGCACCAGAATAGGCTCGGTCTTCGTGTAGGCGGTCGCCACGACGAAGGAGCGCAGTCCCATTGCCGCCAGCATCAGCGCGGTGGCGACGAACTGCGTACCCGCTCCCGCCGCGGTCCATGCCAGCGCGACGGCATCGGGCATTGCCGGCGGAGAGCCGGTGGCAAGAACCGCGACGGCCAAGAACACCAGCGCGAAAGGCAGTCCAAACAGAAACCTGACGTGGGTGGCGCCGACGGTTCCGAGGCTTGCCGTCAGCTCCTTCTGCATGGCATTGCGCATAGTCTGGGTGCCGGCGGCCGTAACCGTGAAGACCGCCCACAACCACTCGCCGAACATGAGTACCCCGGACCGAAAGCGTCAGCCGCGGCCGACGAAGGGCATCTTCGTGGCCATCACCGTCAGCGTCAGCACATTGGTGTCGAGCGGCATACCGGCCATGTAGACCACCGCATCGGCGACATGCACCGGATCCATGGTCGGTTCGGGCTTCATGGTTCCGTCCGCCTGCGGGACGCCCTGCGGCATGCGCTCTGTCATCGGCGTGGCGGCATTGCCGATATCGACCTGGCCCACGGCGATGTCGTACTTGCGACCGTCGAGCGAGGCGGACTTGGTGAGCCCTGTGACGGCGTGCTTGGTCGCGGTATAGGGCGCGGAGTTGGGACGCGGGGCGTGTGCCGAGATCGAGCCGTTGTTGATGATCCGGCCGCCCCGTGGCGACTGGTCCTTCATGATCCGGAATGCCTCCTGAATGCACAGGAACATCCCGGTGAGATTGATGTCGACTACCGACTTCCACTGGTCGACGGTCAGATCCTCCAGGGGGACCGATGGAGCGCCGATCCCAGCGTTGTTGAACACGACGTCGAGGCGTCCGAAGCGCTGCTTGGTCGCCGCGAACAGGTCGGCGACGGACTTCGCGTCGGCGACGTCTGTCGGAACGGCCAGTGCGGTGCCGCCGGCGGCTTCGATTTCCGCCTTCACGTCTTCGAGCGGCTGCTGCCTGCGGCCGGCGAGCACCACGGCGTAGCTGGCGCGCGCCAGGCCCAGTGCCACAGCCTTGCCGACGCCGGTCCCGGCCCCGGTGACCAGCGCGATCTTGTTCGTTTCGGCCATCTCTTGCCTCCCCTGTCGAGTTTTCGAGCGCGCCAAGCTAGCCGCAGCGTCGCCCGGTTGCCAGTCCCGCGCGCGGGGGATCTGCGCAAAGCTCAGAGAAGCTTGCCGAGGAGCGCGGCCAATTGCGCCGCCTCCACGTCGGAGAGCCGCGATCCGCCATGGCGCTGGATGGCGGCGGCATAGACCGGCCACATGCGACGTTGGAGATTGCAACCGGCATCCGTGATGAACAGGTTCTGCCCGCGTCCGTCGACCGGACAGGGGGTGCGGGTCACCAGCCCGGCGGCGACCAGCCGGTCGACCAGCCGGGAGGTCGAATACTGAGGCAGCAGCATCGCCC
>JAEYRQ010000368.1 GCA_023435545.1 Pseudomonadota bacterium
GCCCTCAACCTCGTGGCACTGAAGCTCGCGCTGGGCCATCTTCTCGATGTGGCCGAAGCGCCGGCGACGGGCGGGGACCCGCTCCGATGACCCCCACTGGCGGCCTGTTGCCGAGCACCCGCCTCGCCGTCCAGGTCGCCGCCGCCGGGGCGCTGTCGGCGCTGGTGGTCGACCAGTTCGGCCTCGAACGGCCGTACTGGGTGATGATGTCGGCGGTGCTCGTGATGGTCGGCTCGGTCGGCGAGACGCTGGCCAAGGGTCTCGACCGCACCGTCGGTACGCTGCTCGGGATCATCGCCGGCATCGGCTTTGACGCGGTAGCGACACGGCTCGGCGTCCCCGAACTGCCGGTTCTGGCGGCTGCGATCGCTGCCACCGCCTTCCTGCAATTCGTCAGCTACCGGGCGATGATCGCGGCGCTCACGGTTGCGCTGGTCATCCTGTTCCGCCTCGGCGGCGCCGACGATTCGGTGCTGCTGGCGCGATTGACCGATACGGCCGTCGGTGCCGCCATCGCCGGGCTGACGTCACTTCTGATCCTGCCGATTCCAACGCAACGGCCGGTCAAGGTGGCGATCGACGCTTATCTCGCTTCGCTCGCCGCCATGGTCGACAAGGCTCTGGCGGCCCTCGCCTCGGGGGTCTGGGACGACACGGCACAGCCGACGCCGGAAGCACTCCGCACTACCGAGGCGTCATTCGAGGACCTTTCGGATGCGCTCCGCCTGCAAATGAGCCTGATCGGCGGTCGCGGCCGGATGGCGCGCATCGTCCATGCCGCGCTGCCGGCGCTGAGATCACATGCCGAATCCGTTGCCGATGCGGCGCGGGCCGCCGCATCGGCCCATGTCGGCGGCGCGGTTTCGGAAGAGCTGTGGGATGCCCGCCGGACGATCGCGGACAATCTGGCGGCGATCAGCGTCGCATTGACCGACGGCCGGTCGGCCACGGTCTCGCCGCTCGACCCGATCCTGCAGCGGATGGAGCAGGTGCTGTCCCCCCGCTTCGCGACCGATGCCGGGACGCGCGGGGACGTCATTCTGTTCCTCAATGCGATGCTGGCGCTGCGCCGGTTCAACCGCGCGCTACGCCACCTCGCATCCCAGTGCGGCTGACCTCAGGCGACTCCGTCCGGACCGCCGATCACAACCACCTTGGTCCCGACCGGGACCCGGCTGTAGAGGTGCAGGATGTCCTGGTTGATCATCCGGATGCAGCCGGACGAGACGTTGGAGCCGATCGTCCAGGGTTCGAAGGTTCCATGGATGCGGTAGAGCGTGTCGCGGTTGCCCTGCCACAGATAGAGCGCGCGGCAACCCAGCGGATTGTTGGGTCCACCGGCCACGCCTTGACCGCTCTGCAACTCGGTGAGCATCGGCACGATCTCGGGCTGGCGCTCGATCATCTCCTTGGGCGGATACCAGTCCGGCCATTCGCGCTTGAAGTTGATGGTCGCATCGCCCGACCAGCCGAAGCCCTCGCGGCCGACGCCGACGCCGTAGCGCATCGCCCGGCCGCCCGGCTCGACGTGGAAGAGGTAGCGGGCATAGGGGTCGACGACAATCGTTCCCGGCTGCTCCGTCGTCGCGTAGGCGACGTTGCGGCGCAGGAAGGCGGGATCGATCTGCGACAGCTCGACCCCGGGGATCGGGAACGGCTCGTCATAGACGGGAGCGTACATCGCCGCATACTGCGACATCTGCGGGTCGACCGCCTCGGCAACCGGGCCAGGCGGAGGATTCGACTGGCAAGCGGCCAGACCGACGGACGCGGTGGCGGCCGCACCGGCCAGGAAGCTGCGACGAGTAAGCTCGGACATTCAATGCTCCAGCCGGCAGGTGGTCGCGCGATTCGAACGATTCTCGCCCGGAAATGGTTTCGAGAACCTGTCCGCGCCCGGGTTCAGGCCATTTGATCTTCAATCATGTCCAGTTCGTGGTGCCAAAATGACAAGACCGCGAGGTATGGGCTTCGCTCCCAGCAGGGTGTCTTTCGGGCCACAGTAGGCCCATCCACCGACTCAAGCATCCGCGATAAGCCTGATCAGCCGCTCCCGTTCCACCGGCATGGCCAGCCGGCGCGGCTCCAGCACATGGCGCGACAGGAAATATCCGGTGAGCGCGAAGCCGGCAGCAAGGTCCGGCGCTTCCGGATCGGCCTCGGGCAAAGTCAGGAACGCAGGCAGCGCGAGCAGACGGTCGCTCAGGCCGGCACCGGCTTGCCGGCTGACCGCGCGGCCCGACTTCGGCGACACATAGACGAGGTCCTGCAGGCTGCCGGTGGCGGCACATTCGGCGAGGTCGAGACCGAACCCGAGGTCGGCCAGCAGCGCCAGCTCGAACCGCACCAGGGCGGCGGGCCCTCCGGTCGGTTCACCCAGGCATGCCAGCACGTCCCGGACGCGCATGTACATATCGGGATGTGGATCACGCTCGGGCAGCAGCCGCAGCAGCGCCGCCAGCGTCGCGAAGCCGTAGAGCGCGCTCCGGCTCTCCATCAACGCCGCCGCCCGCGCCTCGCGCACCTCGACGGTGAAATAGCCCAGATGCTCGTCGAGCCGGGCCCGCCAGGTGACATCGACCGTGTTGCCGGGCTGGAGCATCACCTGCATGCGCCGCGATCGCCCTCCCCGCACCAGTCCGAGATGGCGTCCGCGTTCGGCCGTGAACAGCTCGACGATGGTGCTCGTCTCGCCGTGCCGGCGTACGCCCAGAATGATGCCTTCGTCACGCCATTCCATGGGCGTTCACTCTAGCGGAGTGCATTCCTGCCGACGATTGCGCCCGCATCGAATCGTGCTGGCGCCCGGGTACTGACGCGGTGTATGCGCGACCGATCAATCCCGCGGGAACTCGAGCCCCATCTCCCGATAGCGCTCGGGATCATCGGCC
The DNA here is from genome assembly GCA_023435545.1 of Pseudomonadota bacterium. GTDB lineage: Bacteria > Pseudomonadota > Alphaproteobacteria > Rhizobiales > Tepidamorphaceae > Tepidamorphus. The sequence goes on from JAEYRQ010000368.1 coordinate 2,892, forward strand.
CAGCTCTCGCGCACTTTGACGAACAGGAACAGGTGCACGGGCACCTCGAGGATCGCGGCCAATTCCTCGCGGGACGCCGCACCGATCTCCTTGATTGTGCGCCCGTTCTTGCCCAGCACGATGGCTCGCTGGCTCTCGCGAGCTACATAGATCGTCTGCTCGATGCGCACAGAACCGTCCTTCCGCTCCGTCCAGGCCTCGGTCTCGACGTGCGACTCGTAGGGGAGCTCCTGGTGCAGGCGCAGATAGAGCTTCTCACGGGTGATTTCGGCGGCGAGCTGGCGCATCGGAAAATCGGAGATCTGGTCTTCCGGATAGAGCCAGGGGCCCGGCGGCATGGCCTCGGCGAGGGCTGCCATCAGGTCGTCGACTCCATCGCCGGTGAGCGCGGAGATCATGAAGGTCGCCTCGAACGGCAGCGCTGCATTGAAGGCCGCGGTGACCTCGAGCAACTTGTCGCGCCGCATGCCGTCGATCTTGTTCAGAGCCAGGAACCGGCGGTGCGGGATATCGCGAAGCTTCGCCAGGATCGCCTCGGCATCTTCGTCGAGGCCCTTGCGTGCGTCGGCGATCATCACCACGAGGTCGGCATCCGAGGCGCCGGCCCAGGCGGAACGGACCATGGCGGCATCGAGCCGGCGGCGCGGACTGAAGATGCCGGGCGTGTCGACGAACACGATCTGCGCCTCGCCGCGGATGGCGATGCCGCGCACCAGGCTGCGAGTGGTCTGCACCTTGTGGGTGACGATGGAGACCTTGGCGCCGACCAGCCGGTTCAGCAGCGTCGACTTGCCGGCATTCGGCGCCCCGATCAGCGCGACAAAGCCGCAACGGCGTCCGGTGTCGTGCGGGACCCCGCCGCCGGTCTCATGATCCTGGCCGGTCATCCGCGCGCCTCGCCCCAGACAGCCTCTCGGACCAGCATCGCTTCTGCCGCATTCTGCTCGGCGGAGCGCTTGCTGCCCCCGACGGCGCAGATCGGCTCGATCCCCGGCAGCGAGACCTCGATCTCGAACTGAGGCGCGTGGTCGGGACCCGATCGGGACACCTCGCGGTAGTATGGGGTATCGAGTCCCCTGGAATGCGCCCATTCCTGCAGCGAGGTCTTGGCATCCTTCAAGAGCCGTGCGTCGCCATCCATGCGCCCCGCCCAATGGGCACGCACGAAGGCGGCGGCCGGGTCGAGGCCGCCGTCGAGATAGATCGCCCCGATCACCGCCTCGCAGACGTCACCCAGGATCGCCTCCTTGGCGCGGCCGCCGCTCTGGACCTCGCCCGTACCCAGGTGCAGGAACGCTCCAAGATCGATATCGCGCGCGACCGCCGCGCAGGTCTCGCGGCGCACGAGCGCCGCCAGCCGACGCGACATCTCGCCTTCGTCGGCATCGGGAAAGCGCTCGAACAGCATGTGCGACATCACCAGGCCCAGAACATGATCGCCCAGGAACTCCAGCCGCTGATACGTTGGGCGGCCCGTACCGGCCACGGCGCTGGCGTGGGTGAGTGCCATCGCGAGCAGCGAGGCATCCGCGAAGGCGTAGCCGAGCCTCGCCTGGAGATCGGCGAGAGCCGCTCCGCCCGTCATCTCACGACGTCGAACAGCCGGCCCCAGCGCACGTCGGTGGGCCATCGCCAAAGCTCCCAGACCTGGGTCTGCTCGTCGATCGAGAAGAAGATCAGATCTGCTCGCCCCACGAAGTTCTCAAAGGGAACGTAGCCGACCGCGCTCAGGAAGCGGCTGTCGGTAGAGTTGTCGCGGTTGTCGCCCATCATGAAGTAGTGCCCCTCGGGCACCTGATAGACGGGCGTATTGTCGCCAAAGCCGTTGTCGCCGAGCTCAAGCACGTGATAGCTCACGCCATTGGGAAGCGTCTCGACGAACTGGGCGACGCGCGTTGCGGAACTGCCGCGATCAGCGCTGACGAAATCGTCGACCCGCTCACGCTGCACCTCCTCGCCGTTGATGAACAGGATGCCGCCGCGCACCTGGATCTCGTCGCCCGGCAACCCGATCACGCGCTTGATGTAGTCGGTGGAATTGTCGCGCGGCAACTTGAACACCGCGACATCGCCGCGTTGGGGATCGCTCGCCCAGATGCGCCCGGCGAAGATGTTCGGCCCGAACGGGAACGAGTAGCGGCTATAGCCGTAGCTGAACTTGGAGACGAACAGATAGTCGCCGATCAACAGCGTCGGCATCATCGAGCCGGACGGAATGTTGAACGGCTGGAACAGGAACGTCCGCACCACCAGCGCCAGCAGCAGCGCATGGATCACGACCCGGACGGTCTCGCCGAACCCGCCCTGCTCCTTGGGCTTCTTTTCGCTCATGACGCTCATCGATTGATATCCCCGGGACGGGCCGGCCCCGTATATCGGGTTCGGTGCCGGGCCGCAATCAATGCCGGGGAAATGGCAAAACCGCGGCGCGCCGAGGCAGTGCGGGTCACGCCATCCGCCCTCAGCCTCGCACCGGCACGCCCGATATGATCACCACCGCCTGCGCGATCGGTCCGTCGTCGGTAATCGTCAGGTCGACGCGGGGTTCGAAGCCTTCGGGCGTGAGCTCATCCAGGATCAGCCTCGCGCCGCCCGTCAAATGCATCGTCGGGCGACCGGAGGGCAGGTTCACCACGCCGAGATCGCGCCAGTACACGCCGCGGCGAAAACCCGTGCCGAGCGCCTTGGAGCAGGCCTCCTTGGCGGCGAAGCGCTTGGCGTAGGAGGCCGCCCTTAGCTTCCGGCGATCCGATTTCGCTCGCTCGATATCGGTGAAGATGCGCTCGAGGAACCGATCGCCCCAACGCTCGATCGACCTCTCGATGCGGCGTATGTCGATGATGTCGTTGCCAATGCCGAGGATCAACAGGTCACCTCAGGCGCCTGCGGCCTGCTGCGTCCGGCGGGCGGCATCCATCAGAGCGCGCATGCGGCGCACGGCGGAATCGAGACCGCCGAAGATCGCCTCGCCGACCAGGAAATGGCCGATGTTGAGCTCGACCATCTCCGTAATCGCCGCAACGCTGCCGACCGTCTCAAAAGTCAGACCGTGTCCGGCATGTACCTCCAGACCGATGCCGTGCGCGAACGCGGCAGCCTGACGGATGCGGGCGAGCTCGGCCTCGCGGCCGGGTCCGTCGCCTGCCAGCGCCAGATCGCAGTAGCGGCCGGTGTGGATCTCGACGATATCGGTACCCAGATCCCTTGCAGACTGCATCTGTGCTGCGTCCGGCTCGATGAACAGCGAGACCCGGATGCCGGCCTCGCGCAGCGCGCCGATGAGGGGCCTGAGCGTGTCACGGCCGCCCACCACGTCGAGACCGCCCTCGGTGGTACGCTCCTCGCGCTTCTCCGGCACGATGCAGCAGGCATGCGGCCGGTGGCGGAGCGCGATCTCGAGCATCTCCCGGGTCGCCGCCATTTCGAAGTTCAGCGGCCGATCGATCTCGACGCTGAGACGGGCGATGTCGTCGTCCGAGATGTGGCGCCTGTCCTCGCGCAAATGCGCGGTGATGCCGTCGGCGCCGGCCTCGACCGCCAGATGCGCGGCGCGTACCGGGTCGGGGTGGCGGCCGCCGCGGGCGTTGCGAATGGTGGCGACGTGGTCGATGTTGACACCGAGCCTGAGGTGGCTGGGATTGCCCTGGCGCGCGATACTCATCCGTTGCTCCCGTGCTCGTCCTTCGTGCTCTGCCCCATACGCGCGGCGCGCTCTGCGAACCGCCGGCGGCGGGCCTCCTGGAACGATCGGACCGTGGTCCTGACAAGGACATAGAAAATGAACCAGAGGAGGATTCCAAGGGGTACCGCCCCGACGAGCATCGGCTGCAGCACCGGCCAGATCGACTCGAAGTTGTGAGCGAAGATCCCTTCGCTCATATCGATCGGCGGTTCCGCCTCGTCGCGCAACCCCAAGATCCACCGCCCGACGCGGTAGCTCGCCGCCCACAAGAACGGAAACGTCAGCGGATTGCCGACCGCCGTTCCAAAGGCGGAGGCGAGCAGATTGCCGCCGGTCACGAACGCGAACGCCGCCGCCAGGAGGAAGTGCAGGCCGACAAAGGGCGTCAGCGACACCATCGCGCCGGCAGCAAACCCCGCCGCAATGGAATGAGGAGACGCCGACAGCCGAAGCACGCGCTTCCCCACGTAGCGCATGGAGCGCCCCCAGGAACGCCGCGGCCAGAGCGCCACCCGAAGGCGTTCGCGCAGTTTCGGCCGGATGCGGCGCTTGAACAGCATGCTTCAGCGATCCATGCGCCCGATAACGGCGCCTGCTCCGGCACCTGCGAGGCTGTCCCGCAACATCACGTCTTCAGGAACCGGCTGCCGGGTTTCGTGACGGGAACGGCGGCGAGAGACGCCGGCACCTCGTCGTCGGCGTAAGTCGGGATATCGAGGACCTTCAGCGCGACGAGCGGCACGCCGACGTCAGCCCCGCCGCCCGACCGGTCGACGAGGCAGGCAGCGCCGGCGCAATCGCCCCCCGCCTCACGGATCGCCTCGATGCACTCTCGGGAGGAAAGGCCTGTGGTCACCACGTCCTCGACCATCAGGCATCGCGCCCCAGCGGGGATCGCGAAGCCACGCCGCAGGGCGAAACGGCCGTCTACGCGTTCGACGAAGATCGCAGGTACTCCGATCTGGCGCGCGAGTTCGTAGCCGACGATCACTCCGCCCATCGCGGGCGATACGACCAGATCGAACGGTTCGGGAAATCGGTCGCGGATCAGCTCCGCAAGGGCGGAGCACAGCCGCTCGCCGCGCCTGGGATCCATCATCACTCGCGCACATTGCAGGTAGCCGGCGCTGTGCCGTCCGGAGGAGAGGACGAAATGCCCTTCGAGAAGCGCTCCTGCCTGCCGGAATTCCTCGAGTACTGCATTCTGCTCCAAGACCTGCCCCCTTAGCCGTTCACGCGGCTGACGGAATTGACGGCGTCGACGTTCTTCAGGATCGAGATGATCGAGGTCAGGTGTTTCAGGTCCCACACCTCGAGATCGATGATCATCTCGTGAAAGTCCGGCGAGCGGCGGATCATCTTGATGTTGTCGATGTTCCCGTCGCTTTCCGCGATCGCCTGGGTGATCCGGGCCAGCGTACCCGGCTCGTTGATGGCGCGCACCTGAATCTGGGTGGGAAAACGCTCGGGATTCTCCTCGTCGATGTCCCAGCGTACGTCCAGCCAGCGCTCCGGATAGTCGTCGAAAGTCTTCAGCTCGGGTGAGTGGATCGGGTAAATGGTGATGCCCTCGCCCGGCGTCAGGATGCCGACGATGCGATCGCCGGGGACAGCGCCGCCATTCTCGGCAAAGCGCACCGGCAGGTCGCCCTTGATTCCCCGGATCGGGATTGCATCCTTCTCGGCGCCACCTTCAGGCGCGCGGAATTTCAGGCCGATTGCCCGCTTCAGGCCGAACCAGCCATCCTCCTTGCGGGCCCTGGACATCCGGTGGAGGCGCTGTTCCTGGTAGTCGGGGTGCATCGATTTCAGGACATCGAGGGAGCCGAGCTCGCCGCGGCCGACGGCTGCCAGCGCATCCTCAACGCTCGGCTGGGCAAGCCGGCCGAGGATTCCGGCCAGCCGCTCGTCCGAATAGGGCTTGTCTGCGCGGGCGAAAGTGCGCTGGACGATCTGCCGGCCGAGCCCGGCATACTGGCGCCGCGAGGCCTCGCGGGTGGCGCGGCGGATTGCCGAGCGCGCCTTGCCAGTGACGGCGATGGTTTCCCAGGCCGGCGATGGCGACTGCGCCTTGGAGGTGATGATCTCGACCTCGTCGCCATTGTGCAGTTCGCTGATCAACGGCTCCAGCCGGCCGTTGATCTTGCAGCCGATCGCGGTGTTGCCGACGTCTGTGTGCACCGCATATGCGAAGTCGATGGCGTTGGCGCCGCGGGGCAGCGCGATGAGCCGCCCCTTCGGGGTGAAGCAGAATACCTGATCCTGGAACAGCTCCAGCTTGGTGTGCTCCAGGAACTCCTCCGGCGTATTGCCCTCAGAGACCATCTCCACCAGCCGTCTCAGCCAACGATAGGCGCCGCTCTCGATCTGGTGGCGGCCGTCGCCGTTGGCACCGGGCGTGCCGTCCTTGTAGAGGGCATGCGCCGCGATGCCGTATTCGGCGATGTCGTGCATATCGCGGGTGCGGATCTGCAGCTCCACCCGGCGATGCCGTGGGCCGATCACGGTCGTATGGATGGACCGGTAGTCGTTCTGCTTCGGCGTCGAGATATAGTCCTTGTACCGGCCGGGGACCATGCGCCACGTGGTATGGACGATGCCCAGGGCCCGGTAGCAGTCCTCGATCCGCTCGACGACGATGCGAAAGCCGATGATGTCGGAGAGCTGCTCGAAGGATACCGACTTGCGTTCCATCTTGCGCCAGATCGAGTAGGGACGCTTCTCGCGGCCGAAGACGCTGGCGGCGATGTCGTTGGCGGAGAGCTTCGCCTTGAGCTCCTTCTCGATCTCGGCGATCAGCTCCTGGTTCGCCACGCGCATCATCGAGAGCCGCGCCGAGATCATATCGTATGCCTGCCGGTTGAGCTGGCGGAAGGCCAGCTCCTCCAGCTCGTCGCGCATCCACTGGATGCCCATGCGCCCGGCC
>JAEYRQ010000251.1 GCA_023435545.1 Pseudomonadota bacterium
ACGGCCGGCACGGCTCCCGCCGATACCCGGCCGGATGTCCTACCCCTGCAGCGCCGCCCACATGGCCTGGTCGCGCTCGGCAGTCCAGATGCGCGGGGTGTCGATGCCGAGCGCCTCGTCATAAGCCCGTGCGACATTGAACGGCAGGCAGTGCTCGTAGATCGCGTAGTCCGAGAACTTCGGGTCGCAGGCCGCGCGGCAGGCGTCCCAAGCCTCCTTCAGCGAGCCCCCGCGCGCGGCGACCGCCGCCACTGGCGCATAGGTCGAGGTGAGAAAGTCGCGGGTGAGCGCGACCGCCTCGGCCACCTTCTCCTCGCCGACCAGCGCATCGCCGCGGCCGGGTGAAAGCGCCCTGGGCCTCAGCGCCGCGATGGCATCGAGGGTCGCCGGCCAGTCACCGAAATGCGCGTCGCCGCAGTAGCAAGCCGAGCGGTACTCGACGATGTCGCCGGAGAACATGACGCCCGCATCCGGCACCCAGGCGACAATGTCGCCGGCGGTGTGCGCCCGCCCCAGATGCATCAGGTCGACCCGCCGGCGGCCAAGATACACGGTCATGCGCCGCTCGAAGGTCATGGTCGGCCAGGTGAGCCCGGGGATCGAGTCGGCCGCCTGGAACAGACGTGGAAACCGCCCGTACTCCGAATCCCAGTCCTCCTGGCCGCGCTCGTGGATCATCGCCCGACACGTCTGCGACGCGATGATCTCGCTGGCGTCATAGGCCGAGGCGCCGAGCACGCGCACCGCGTGGTAGTGGCTCAGCACCACGTACTTGATCGGTTTGTCCGTCACCGAGCGTACTCGCTCGATCACCTTCTGCGCCATCACCGGGGTCGCCTGCGCGTCGACGATCATCACCGAATCGTCGCCGATGATGACACCGGTGTTCGGGTCGCCTTCGGCGGTGAAGGCATGGAGGCCGGGGCCGAGTTCGGTGAAGGAGATGATCTTGTCGGCGAGATCGCCGGCCGAGGCGAAGGTCTTTGTCATCCTGTTTTTACTCCGGTTGTCCGGTGGCCGGCTCGGGCCGACCTAGCCGCTAACCCACTTGTCTCGCGCCGGGTTATCGCACAAGAGTGCTGCCCCATGATCGCGAATCTCGACCTTTCCGGCCGCACCGCACTCGTCACCGGCGCCGCCGGCGGCATAGGTGCCGCCACCTGCCGCGCCTTCGCCCGCTGCGGCGCGACCGTTATTGCCGCAGGCCTCCACGGGGATGCCGCAGAGGCGCTGGCGCAGGAACTGACAGCCGCCGGCCATGCGGCTCACCCGCTCGCCCTCGACGTCACCGACGAGGCGGCGGTCGCCGGAGCCTTCGACACGTTGGCCAAGGCCGGGCGTGCGCCCGACATCCTGGTCAACAATGCCGGGGTCTCCATTCGCCATCCCATCACTGAGCTGTCGCTTCAGGTCTGGGAGAAGGTGTTCGACGTCAACGTCACCGGCGCCTTCCTGTGCTCGCGCGAGGCGGTGCGTCACATGCCGGTGCGCGGCGGCGCGATCGTCAACGTTGCGTCGATCATGGGCCTGTCGGGCGGCGGGCCATACCCGAACCCCGCCTACAAGGCGAGCAAGGGGGCGCTGGTCAATCTCACCCGGGCGCTCGCGGTCGAGCTCGGCCCGCAGGGCATCCGCGTCAATGCGGTCGCGCCGACCTGGGTGCGCACGCCGTTCATCGGGCCGCTGACCGAGGATCGCGAGATGCTCGCGCGCATCGAGGCGTTGATGCCGCTCGGGCGCATTGCCGAGTCCGAGGAGGTCGCCGACGCCATCCTGTTCCTGGCGAGCCCGATGGCGGCGATGATCACCGGCCATACGCTGCCGGTCGACGGCGGCTACCTGGCCCAGTAGCGCACCGACCGTCCTCACCAGTCCGGCTCCTCGACCGCCGGCAGGATGCGGCCGGTGCACGCGCCGAAGCCGATCCGGTAACCCTCTCCCTGTGCCCACCCGGCAAGCGTCACCGTGTCGCCGTCCTCAAGGAACGTCCGCCTCTCGCCGGTATCGAGCGTCAGCGGCTCCTTGCCGCCCCAGGCGAGTTCCAACAGCGAGCCGCGGCTGTCGCGCGTCGCCCCTGAAATGGTGCCGGAGCCCAGAATGTCGCCGGTGCGTATGAGACAGCCGCCGACGGCGTGGTGGCAGAGCTGCTGGGCGGCCGAGTAGTACATCTCGCGATAGTTGGTGCGGCTGATCGTGGTCGCGGCCGGGGCGCCGTCCGGCCGAAGCGTTACCTCCAGCGCTATGTCGTAGAGCATAGGCCCCGGCTCGCGCAGATAGGGCAGCAGCGGCTGCTCGCGCTCGGGCGTGGATACCCGGAACGGCTCCAGCGCCGCCCTGGTCACCACCCACGGGCTGATCGAGGTCGCGAAGACCTTCGCCTGGAACGGCCCGAGCGGCTGGTACTCCCAGGCCTGGATGTCGCGGGCAGACCAGTCGTTGAGCAGCACGTAGCCGAAGATCATCGCGTCCGCCTCTGCGACCGTCACCGGCTGCCCCATCCGGTTCGGAACGCCGACGACCGCGCCCATCTCCAACTCGAAGTCGAGCCGTCGCGAGGGACCGAAGACCGGCTCGTCGGTTCCGTGCGGCTTCGTCTGGCCGAGTGGGCGATGGATGTCGGTGCCGCTCACAACCACCGTGGAGGCGCGGCCATTGTAGCCGATCGGGATCGAGAGCCAGTTCGGGGGAAGCGCATTCTCCGGCCCGCGGAACATCGAGCCGACATTGAAGGCGTGGTTCTTGCCCGCATAGAAATCGGTGTAGCCGGTGACCTCGAAGGGAAGATGCAGGCGGCAGTCGGCCATTGGAATGAGCGCGCGCGTCCTCAGCTCGGCATTGTCGCGAAGGGCGCGGTCGCCGACGTCAGCGAGGAGCCCCGTCAGGCGGTCGCGGACGGCGCTCCATGCGGCCGCGCCGCGTGCCATGAACGGGTTGAGCCGATCGGCCGCGAACACCGGCGGCCCTTCGCCGGCCGACAACAGGCCGACCGCCTCCAGCACCGACAGGTCGACGACCATGTCCCCGATCGCCACCCCGCAGCGCGGCTCGCCGGCGCCCCGGCTGAACACGCCGTACGGCAGGTTCTGGAGCGGGAAGCCGCACCCGGGATCGTTGGCGGTCTCAACCCAGCTTCGCATTCTCGCTTCCTTCCACGCTTCCGACCGTAACGACCGAAGAGGCTCGTTGGACCCGACGCCAGGCCGCGCTCCCGGTATCGTACTTCCCGTAGATGGGCCCCACAAACTCGGACATGATGCTGATCGAGACGCGGGGCGGATCGGGTTCCCGGCCAGCGCCCATCGCTTTGGCGGAGGAAGGA
>JAEYRQ010000371.1 GCA_023435545.1 Pseudomonadota bacterium
TCGCATCCGCTGACCGACAAGGGGCTCGACGCCTTCCTGGCCGACTGGAAGAAGACTGGCCAGACGATCCTCTAGAGCCCAGCCATCCCGAAGGCCGCGCGCACCTCGTCGGGAATGCGCCGGGGAACGAGCTTTCGGTCGTCTCCCGGGCTGCGCGCGGCCCAGACCCGCCGCTCGGCACCCTCGCAAACCAGAACGTCGCCGCGAACGATCCGGTAGGCGAGGTCGAACGAGGAGGCGCCGAAGCGCTCCACCGTCGTTTCCACGCTGATCAAGTCGCCCTCCGTGACAGGACTGCGGAACTGCGCACTGGTCGAGACGATCGGCCAGCCGACGATTTCATATCGCTCGCGCAAAGCGCGGCGCGAAAAGCCCCGGTCGGCGAAGGTCTGCCAGCACGCCGCGTCGAACCACCGGAAGAAGTTCGCGTAGAAGACGATACCGGCAGGGTCGCAGTCTCCGAACCGTATGGCGATCTCGAGCTTGCCGTGACTCATGCGGGCGCGCCTCCTGCTCGCGTCCCGAGGCCGCACCGGCAGCGCCCGACGCGGAACCGAGGCAATCGGCACTCTAGGAAGCCTTCGGCGGCAGCGTCAAACGCCTCATCGCGGCACCCATCCATCGGGCAACCGACGCCCGGGCCGATCGGCGCCGAGGTTGGATGCGACCGGGCCTTGGCACTGATCTGACTTGCGTTACCCTGCGTCAGTTCACCGCAGACCTACGGGAATTGATTGACATGGTTAACTGCGGAAAACCATTGCTGATCAATCCCCTTACCTTGCCACGTTAGCGCCACATGCCCGAAACACCGGCTGCTGCCCCAAATTCGAGCTGTCGGCAGCCAACAACCCTGTAGTGTGCACCGCAAGAAACTGTTAAGGTAAAAAAAGAGTTAGCAAGGTGCGGTGCGTTGTAATGTCTGCTTGGCTTTCTCTCCCGAATACCCAGACGCCACACCGGCTCGCCAGGCCGCGAGTCGGAGAGGCCGGTCCTCCGCCTTCGTCGGATACGGGTACGCAGGCTTCGTCGGGTCCGGCCGTCCAGCTCGACTTCCGCAAGGAGTTCGACACCCGGCGGCTGTTCAGCCTGCGGCAGTTGGAGGTGTCGTTCGAGGAGCCGACCGGAACGCTCTGGACCTTCATGCGTCCGGACGGACGGCCGAGCTACAACCCGGCGCTGCTGGAGGATTTCCACGCCTGGCAGCAGGGCATCACCGCGATGTTCGCCAACAGACCGTCCGACCTGCGCTTTCTGGTGCTTGGCTCGCGCACGCCCGGCATCTTCAACCTCGGCGGCGACCTCAACCTGTTCGCGGCGAAGATCCGCGAGCGCGATCGCGACACGCTGGTCGGCTACGGCAAGTCCTGCGTCAGGATACTGCATCGTAATATGAACGGTCTCGACCTGCCGGTCGTGACCATCGGGCTTGCCCAAGGCGATGCGCTCGGCGGCGGCTTCGAGTCGCTCCTGTCCTTCAACGTCGTGATCGCCGAGCGCGGTGCCAAGTTCGGCTTTCCCGAGAACCTGTTCGGGCTGTTCCCCGGCATGGGCGCCTACAGCCTGCTGGCCCGCCGCATCGGCGCGGCGCGCGCCGAGGAGATGATCCTGACCGGGCGCAGCTATACGGCCGAGGAGATGAAGGATGCCGGCCTCGTCCACATTCTCGCCGAACCCGGACAGGGGATCGAGGTGACCAGGGACTACATCGCCAGGCAGCGCCGGCGACATGCCGGAACCCGCGCGGTGTTCCAGGCTGGACGGGAGGTCGCGCCGCTGTCGCTGGACGAACTCGACCGGATCGTCGAGATCTGGGCCGATGCCTGCCTGGACCTCAGCGAGCGGGACCTGAAGGTGATGCAGCGGCTGGTGTCGGCGCAGAACCGGCTTCCGACCAACGTCGAGGCGGCCGAGTAACCCTGCCTCCCGCTCCTCAGGCGACCAGAAGGGGCTTCTCGATCGAGCCGCGGATGCGCTCGGCGATCTCGGTAGCGGGCATCGGCCGGCCGAACAGATAACCCTGCCCTTCGTGACAGCCGTCTTCACGGACGAAGGCCATCTGCTGCTTCGTCTCCAGCCCTTCGGCTACCACCGTTATGCCGAGGCTGGTGCCTAGCGCCGCAACCGCCCGTATGATGGCGCGCCCCTCCTTCGCGGAGTCTGTGTCGCGGATGAAGCTCTGGTCGATCTTGATCTTCGCAAACGGGAACTTGCGGAGATAATTCAGCGACGAATAGCCGGTTCCGAAGTCGTCAAGCGACAGACTGACGCCGAGCGTCCGGAATTGCTGGATCGCGTGGGCCGTACCTTCTCCCTCGTCGAGCAGCACACGCTCGGTGATCTCCAGTTCCAGGCGCTGTGCCGGAAGACCGGATCGCGCCAGCGCCGAGACCACATGGGCTGCCAGGTTGCGGTCGCGGAACTGCACCGGCGACAGGTTGACCGCGACCTTCACACCGTCCGGCCACTTGACTGCCTCCTCGCAGGCGCGCCGCAGCACCCATTCGCCGATCCCGATGATCAGGCCGGTTTCCTCCGCGATCGGGATGAACACCGACGGCGGCACGGCGCCGCGCACCGGATGGTTCCAGCGCAGCAGGGCCTCGCATGTGGTGATGCGGCCGGTCGCGAGATTGACGAGCGGCTGGAAATGCAGTTCGAAGGCCTCGCTGGCGACCGCCTCGCGCAGGTCCAGTTCGAGCGCGCGGCGCTGCTGCGCCTCGTCCTCCATGTCGGCGGCGAAGAAGCGGTGCCCGCCGCCCCCGGCGCTCTTGGCAGCGTAGAGCGCCATATCTGCCTTCTTCAGCAGCTGATCGGCATCCGTCCCATCGAGCGGCGCCAGCGCCACGCCGATCGAGGCACCGATGTCGATGCGGTGTCCGTCGACTCCGAACGGATCCTCGAGCGCGCGCGCGATCCTGAGCGCGAGCCATCCGGCATCGCGGCGCCGATGGGTGTCGGCCTGAACGACGACGAACTCGTCGCCGCCGAACCGGGCGAGAAGATCCGACCGTCGGATCACTTCGCCCAGGCGCAGCGCGACCGCCTGCAGCAACTTGTCGCCAATGGGATGGCCCAGCGTGTCGTTGACAGACTTGAACCGGTCCAGGTCGATCAAATGGATGGCGATCTGCGCCTCGCTGCGCCGGGCGGCGGCGAGCATCGCGTCGAGGCGCTCGCGGAACTGGGTACGGTTGGCCAGGCCGGTCAGCTCGTCGAAGCGCGCGAGACGGGTGATCCGCTCCTGCGCGCGCTTGCGTTCGGTGATGTCCTCAAGGATCACCACCGATCCGCCGTCGGCCATTACCCGCCGCGACAGAGCGATGGTGCGTTCTCCGTCGAGGGAAACGAACACCTGGCCGAAACTGTCCTGCTGCAGCCCGCGCGTCAGATCGCGCAGCACCGCCCGCACACCTTTGCCGGCATGGTTGCCGGCGCGCACGCTCGAGCGCACGAGGTCGCGGATGCCCATGCCCTCGCGCACTTCGGTATCCTGTAGCCGCAGGAGCTCGAGGAACCGCTCGTTCCAGACCTGCAGCCGATCCTGCTGATCGAGCATGCACAGGCCGTGCGACATGTTGTTGAGGGCCACGTCGAACCGGTTCGCCTGCTCCTCGAAGCGGGCGGCGAGCGCCGCCTCCTTGCGGGTCATGGTCTGGGCCTGGATGATGATGTCACGGATCGACATGGTGATGTCGATCATGCCGTAAATGAACATCAGCACCACGACGCCCAGCGCCTTGTGCACCCAGTCGGGATATAGGAGCAGGGCCACAGCGAGCGGCAGGGTGGTGAGGGTGAGCTGGCCGACGGCGATGATCGGCCGGGCGGCATTGCGGCCCGATATTGCCGCGGCATAACCGGCTGCCGTGGTCGCGACCGCCAGATGCAGCGTCGCATCGTCGGTGTGATCGAGGGTCAGGAAGCACAGGGTGCCCAGAAGCGCGGAGAACGCCCACGCCCCGTACTCGTAGACCCGCTCCCACAGCTGCGTCGCCTCGACGTTCCGGCTGCGCTTCCCGCGCTTGTAGAGGACGGCCGACGCCACGCGCACCATGCCGACCGTGAAGATCGCAATCGAGGTCAGCATGATTGAGGCATCGCCGGCGCGGACCGCGACGGCGGCGCCGATTATCGTGCAAGCCACGGCGCCGACGATCAGCGAGGCTATCGGCGCAAACAGCGACTCGACCAGCGCCGCACGAATCTCCGGAGGGAGCTCGGCATCAGCCTTGCGCGTCTGGAGAAGTTTGCGAACGAGCATCGATAGCCTTACGCTGGCGGGCGCTTGCTTTCAGCAGTTCATCCCGGATTCGCCCCGATCCCCAAAGTCTTGTCGTCGAAACCGATGAAAAGGCAGCAACCAATAAGGCTAGAAGTTTAACGAACCATCCACGGGTTGCGGAAAGACCGGGTGCGGGTGGACCGAGGCGCCGATTTGCGACAGGGTGCCGGCCTCGATAGGCAAGTCTCCGGAGAACGAGTTTGGCGCAGGACAGCGGACGGTCCGCAGCGGGAGCGAAGGCGGTGACCGTCGGGTCCGCAACGGTCGACATCGTCACCATCATCGCGAGCCACGATATCGAGCGGGTCACGATGTCGAACGCCACCGCCTCCTTCCTGCTGCTGGAGGAGGGACGCAAGATCGAGGCCGAGGGTATCACCATCCATCCGGGCGGCGGCGCGGCGAACACGGCCGTCTGCTTCACCAGGCTCGGAATCCCGGCGGCGCCGCTCGTCAAGATCGGACACGACCTGAACGGCGCCAAGGTGCTCGAGATCTTCGCCAAGGAAGGTCTGTCGGACCGGCTCGTCTGCTACAGCGACGAACTCGGCACCGGGATCACCGTGATGATCGCCTCGCACGACCGCAACGCGGCGGTCTTCACCTTCCGTGGCGCCAACACGCTGATCCGTGCCGGAGACATACCGGACGACGCGTTCGCGGGGGCCGGGATCGTGCATGTGTCGGGCCTCTCGAACGAATCGGCCGACCAGCACGCCGGCATCGTGCGCCGTGCCCGGCAGGCCGGAGCCTTCGTGTCGAACAATCCGGGCATACGCCAGCTCACCGCCCGCGGCGAGGCGTTCTTCGCCGCGCTGTCCGACATCGACATGCTGAGCGTCAACCGCCTGGAGGCGGAGGCGATGCTGCCGGGCCTGATGCGCCACGGCGGACCGGGTCCGTGCTGTGCGCACCTGCCAGACGACCCGCCGGAACTGATGCGCCGGGGGCTGGTCGGCTCCGGATTCGACATGCCGCTGGAATCCTTCTGCCGGGCGCTGCACCGACTCGGTCCGCGCTACGTCACCGTTACCGACGGCATGGAAGGCGCCTATCTGTCGGACGCAGGAGAGCTCTGGCACTGCCCGCCGCTGAAGGTCGAGGTCGCCGGCACCGTCGGCGCCGGGGATTCGTTCTCGGCGACGCTCGCCGGCGGGCTGATGGTGGGATGCGGCGCCGAAGCGGCGCG
>JAEYRQ010000384.1 GCA_023435545.1 Pseudomonadota bacterium
ACAAGGAGCGGCTCGGCCCCGGGAACGAGCCGCCCTTCGAGGACTGGGGAATCCTGCCGTCGGAATGGCCGGACGAGGACTGGAGCGACATCGCCCCCTCGGACGATGAGCCCACGCTGTATGACACTGACCGTCGCCGCAAACGCGCCTGAGGCGGGCGACATCGTGTGAATCGATTTCGGCCCGGCGGTCGGCCACGAACAGGCCGGACGACGACCGGCCCTCGTGCTGTCGACGGCGGACTACAACGAGCGCTCGAGCCTCGTGATCGTTTGCCCCATCACGAGAAGCCAGCGACCCTGGCCGTTCAAGGTGCCGCTGCCGGCGGTCGGGCGTCTCGAGGGGTTCATACTGGTCGACCAGATCAGGGCCGTCGATCGGACCGTGCGGGTGCTGCGCCTGCACGGTCGGGCACCGCAGACGACACTTCTCGACGTGCATGCAATCCTTGACGTGATCGCCGGCAGGCAGTGACGATCAGTGTGTCGGCGCCCAAGGGGGCGCAATCACTTCCATCGGCTCCTCGGCGAAGTGCTTCGCCTCCTCCCCGACGCTGCGGCCCGACAGCACTAGGTCCGGCCGGATCTCGGCGAGCGGTACGAGGACGAAGCCGCGGTTGAACAGTTCGCGGTGCGGGATGGCGAGGTCCGGCTCGTCGATCTCGCCCGTGCCGTAGTAGAGGATGTCGATATCGATCACCCGCGGTCCCCAGCGGAAGGTCTTCTCCCGCCCGACCGCCGCCTCCACCTGTTTGCAGCGGGCGAGGAGGGCCTCCGGTTCGAGGGACGTCCGGCCGGTGGCGCAAAGGTTGAGGAACCAGTCCTGCGCCTCGTAGCCCCAGGGCGCAGTGCGGTAGAAGTGCGAGCAGGCTGAGAACGCGATGTCGCGTCCGTCGAACAGCAGCGTCAGCGCGCGCTCGAGATTGGCGACCTTGTCGCCGACGTTGCTGCCGAGGCTGAAGCCGACCTCGATCACTTGCGCCTCCTGACGATCTCGACGCCGACCGTATCGAAAACTCCCGGAACCGGTGCCGCGGGCTTGCGGATCTCGATACGGACCTCAGCGATGGCGGCGAACCGCGCGAGCAGGCGTTCGGCAATCCGCTCCGCCAGCGCCTCGATCAGAAAGAACCGCTCGCCCTCGACCGTTTCCCGGACGACCGTGTAGACCGCGCCGTAGTCCACGGTTAGTCCGACGTCGTCAGACTTCCCGGCCGGTGCCAGGTCGAGGCGGCAGTCGAGGTCGATCTCGAAACGCTGGCCGAGCTTCTCCTCCTCGGCTTTCACGCCGTGGCGGGCGAACAGGACGATGCCGCGGTAGAAGATTCGGTCGCCAGAGACCCGCGCCCGATCAGGCATCGCGGAGGGCCTCGGTGATCGCGCGTGCATCGAAATGGGCTGCGACGTCGTGGACCCGGATGATGTCGACGCCGTCGCGCAGCGCCCAGGCGTTCATGGCGATGGTGCCTGCCAGCCGGTCGCCGACCTCGCGACCGGTGATCCGGCCAATCGAGGATTTCCGGGACACGCCTAGCAGCACCGGGAAGCCGAGCGCGCGGATCTGACCGACATGCTTCACGGCCCGCAGGTTCTGCTCGAGCGTCTTGCCGAAGCCGATGCCCGGATCGAGGGTCAACCGGTCGTCGGCAATTCCGGCGCGACGCGCGATGTCAATCGTCCTCTCGAAGAACCGGAGCATGTCGTCGACAATATCGATCTTCGGGTCGATGTCGTCGCGGTTATGCATGGCGATGGTCTCGACGCCAGTCTCCGCCGCGAGTCCGGCGAGACCCGGATCGCGCTGCAGGCCCCAGACATCGTTGATCAGGCTCGCGCCCGCCTTCAGCGCGGCGCGGGCGACCTCGGCCTTGCGGGTGTCGATCGAGACCGGGACGCCGATCTCCGGGACAATCGCCTCCAGGACCGGCAGGACCCGCGCGAGTTCCCTCTCTGTCTCCACCGGCTCGTAGCCGGGCCGAGTGGACTCTCCGCCGACATCGATGATGTCGGCTCCCTCGGCCGCCATCCGCCGGGCCTGCGCGACGGCCGCCTCGAGGTTGTCGAAGCGTCCGCCGTCGGAAAAAGAGTCCGGCGTGACGTTGAGGATGCCCATGATGCGGGTGCGCGCCGGGGCGGCGCGGCCTTGAGTTGGTCTGTCGCCGACGTCGGGAATCGCAGTCATCGCTGGGCTTTCTCCGTGGTGAGCCCGGTCCGGGACTGGCCCACCGGGAAAAGCGTGCGGCGAAGCTCTTGCCGTGGCGGCCGGGACCTACACGCTCAAACGCCGATTGGAAAGGCGCAGCGGCGCACCAGGGGAGGGTATTCGAGGAATCGGGTCAATCGCGACGAGCGAGCGGCAGCGGCACGCCTGAACCCGCCCGCCGTCTCGAGGACGACGGTGACGGCCAGGCGCCGACGCACGCCCCGGAATCGGTCGCTATTGGGGCGTTTTCTCCGAGACGGGCGGCAGCTGGTACGTGGCCTCGCGGTCAACCTTCTGGACACCTTCAACCTGTGCCAGCGTCTCAAGCAATGCCTCGTCACCGGATCCGTAGATCACTCCGATCTCGGGAACCACCGATTCCACGTGCAGCCCAGCCTGCTCGGCGAGTTTGCTGACGGCGGTGGTCTGCTGAAGGTGATCGTCATCGACGATCACCTTGAGTGCGATGTCCGGCATTGAATCCTCGAATCTCCGGTCACCCGGCCGATGCCCACCGTTCGAATATAGGGTTGGTACGGATCACACGCCAGCTTGCGTCGCCGGCGCCTGCACCAGACCGTGCCCGACATCCCGCGCGGGATGGGGCAACTGCCGGGCCGTTTGTTCCAGCCGCTGCCAGAGCGCGCGGCCCCGCAGCGCCGGATCGCTCTGCGCCCACAGGGCGGCGACACCGGCGACGTGCGGGCAGGCCATGCTGGTGCCGCGCAGGATCTTGTAGAGCTCCGGGCGAGGGAACGACGAGAACACACCGACTCCTGGACCGGCGATGTCGACCTCTCCGCCGGCGGCATTGATGCCGCCGCACGAGAATTCGGCCACGTCCAGCGTCTGATCGACGGCTGCAACCGCCATTATCGACGGCGAATTGGCCGGTGCGCTGACCGGTGCGATGAAGCCGAAGCGCCTGGCGCTGTCGTTGCCGGCCGCCGCGACGACCAGGCACCCACTATCGAGCGCCCGACGTCCGATGCGCTCGTACTCGGAGGAGGCGGGTTCGCCCGGGCGAACCGGGCGGCCAAGCGACATCGATATGACCTCGCAGCCCTCGTTGATCGCCCACAGGATTCCGGCGATGATTTCGCGCTCCCGCCCCGAGCCGGCGGCGTTCAGGCCCTTGCCGACATGGAGGCTGGAACCGGACGCCACTCCGTAGCGCAGCTGGTTCTGGGTCGAGCGGCCGCCGGCTGCGGTGCCACAGCAGTGTGTTCCGTGACCGTGGCCGTCCTGGACGTCCTGATCCGGCACGAAGCTCCGACTGACGATATGCCTGCCGGCGAAATCGGGATGCCCGAGATCGAGGCCGGTATCGAGCACGGCTAGCCGTATCCCGTCGCCGTCGCCCGGGCTGTCGAGAGCGGCAACGGCATCCAATCCCCATGTCGCCGTGGCGGTGTCCTGAAACGTGTCGATTGCGAACATATAGAACTCGGGCCGAGCATCCTCGACTTTGGGATCGGCCATGAGGCTGGTGCGGATCGAAGCGCTTTCGGCGGCTTCGAACCTCTCGGAGACGATGGCAATACCGAGTTCCTCGATGACGAGGGCGGGGGTGCCGTCCAGTTGCGTGAGGGCCTCCGGCTCGAAGGCGCGCATCGATCGTGCGCCCGAGCCGACGGCGTTCCTGAGCGTCGTCATTTCCGTGGCGGGTGCAACACCTTCGCCAAAGGTGACAATCAATCCTCCGGTGGCTTGAGGGCGGAGCAGATCGAGAATTGCCGAAGCCGGTTCGGAACCCGAAGACATGGCCATGGTGCCGCTCCCATAGTTTGCTGCCTAACCTAGGGGAACTATACTCCTGATGGCGCCTCCGAGGAACTGCAAGCAACCGTGTCCGAGCCGCAGGCGCTCTACAGCGAACACCGCCGGCGGGCAGGGGCTATCGCTACGACACGCGGGACGTCGCGGTGTGTTGCCCTGCGCGGGAAGTAGGGCCGACTCTAGACCGGGGCACCTCCGCGGATTTCCCCCTTCCAACGCACAGGGGACGACGTTAAAACCCGCCAACCTCCCCGGGGCGGGCCAGGGCTGGGCCGCGTCGCCAATCACATCCGACTTCCAAGGAAAGGCAGTTCAATGCGCGTCTACTATGATCGAGATGCCGACCTCAACCTGATCAAGGGCAAGAAGGTCGCGGTCGTCGGCTACGGCAGCCAGGGCCATGCCCATGCGCTCAACCTCCGCGACTCGGGCGTGAAGGACCTGTGCATCGCGCTGCGGCCGGGTTCGCCCTCGGCGAAGAAGGCTGAAGCCGAAGGCCTCGAGGTCAAGAGCGTCGCCGATGCCGCCAAGTGGGCCGACATGCTGATGATGTGCACGCCCGACGAACTGCAGGCGGATATCTGGAAGGACCATATCGAGCCGAACATCCGCGACGGCGCCGCGATCGCCTTCGCGCACGGCCTGAACGTTCACTTCAACCTGATCGAGCCGAAATCGACCATCGATGTGATCATGATCGCGCCGAAGGGACCCGGCCACACCGTGCGCTCCGAATACAAGCGCGGCGGCGGCGTGCCCTGCCTGATGGCGATCGCGCGCGATGCCTCGGGCAACGCCCACGACATCTGCCTCTCCTACGCCTCGGCGATCGGCGGCGGGCGCTCCGGCATCATCGAGACCACCTTCAGGGAGGAGTGCGAGACCGACCTGTTCGGCGAGCAGGTGGTGCTGTGCGGCGGCCTGGTGGAGCTGATCCGTGCCGGATTCGAGACGCTGGTCGAGGCCGGCTACGCGCCGGAGATGGCCTACTTCGAGTGCCTGCATGAGGTGAAGCTGATCGTCGACCTCATCTATGAAGGCGGCATCGCCAACATGAACTACTCGATCTCCAACACCGCCGAGTTCGGCGAGTACGTGTCCGGCCCGCGGATCATCACGGACGAGACGAAGGCGGAGATGCGCCGCGTGCTGAAGGACATCCAGTCCGGCGCCTTCACCTCCGAGTGGATCCGCGAGTGCAAGGCCGGCCAGCCGAAGTTCAAGGCGACACGGCGCATGAACGATGCCCATCCGATCGAGGAGGTCGGCGAGAAGCTGCGCGGCATGATGCCCTGGATCAAGGCGAACGCCTTGGTCGACAAGGCCAAGAACTGACATCGGACGCTGCATCGGAAGGCCGGCACATTTCCGGGCCCTCGCCTCCCAGGGGACCGCGTGCAGGCCAAGTGGAACGCGATCCTTTTCGGTGAGCGCGGCGGGATCTCAGAATCCGAATCAGCTGCTTGAGAGATCGATTCAAGGCAGTAGATTCGGAGTCATCTAGTCCGCGCAAGGCATTGGAGCGAACCGCCAAAAGTCATTCAATGACCGCGTGGCCGTGCTCCTGCCGGTACGCCCTGACGGCACAATTGGCGAAGCTCGATCGCATAGCGCATTGGTTTTCTTCCGTGAGGGAACGGGTTGCCCCACGGGTGGAGGCAGCATGCTGATCCGTCCCGCGCGCCGCGAAGAGGCTGCTGCTTTGTCCGCCCTGGTCATGCGCGCCAAGGCACATTGGGGTTACGATGCCAACTTCATGGAGGCCTGCCGCGAGGACCTGCGGGTGCGCGAGGAGCGGATCGCGGCGGGCGCCGTCTGGGTCGCGGAGGAGGATGGCCTGCCCGTCGGTGTTCTCGAGTTCGGGTTCGAGGGTGGGGAGGCGGAAGTGCTGGCCTGTTTTGTCGAGCCGCAGGCGATCGGTCGGGGCGTCGGGCGGGCGCTGTGGGCGAAGGCGGAGGCGCTCGCTGTCGCGGCCGGGGTGACCATCATCGGAGTGGATTCCGATCCCTTCGCGGAAGGGTTCTATCTGGCAATGGGGGCGGTGCGGGTCGGTGAGGCACCGTCGGGCGCGATCCCGGGGCGCATGCTGCCGCGCCTGGAGAAGCGGCTGGGCTGATGTGCTGTCTGCAATCCGCCGCGAATTCGTGCTACAGGGCGCGACCCGCCCTGTAACGATCCCCGAGAGCAGCCCGTGAACCGCGCCTACAACATCCTCGATGTCTTCACCGACACTCCGTTGGCGGGCAACCCGCTCGCCGTCGTGCATGATGCGCAAGGCCTCGATACCGAGGCGATGCAGGCGATCGCCCGCGAGTTCAACCTGTCGGAGACGGTGTTCGTACTGCCGCCGCAGAACCCGGCGCACACGGCGAGGGTGAGGATATTCACCCCCGGCAAGGAACTGCCCTTCGCAGGCCATCCGACGGTGGGAACGGCCATCATGCTCGCGCGCCTTCGTTGGGCCGAGGCCGGAGAGATCGAGGGTATCGTCGTCCTCGAGGAGGAGATCGGCGCGGTCAGGGTCGGCGTGGTGCTGCGCAACGGCAATGCCTTCGCCGAGTTCGACATCCCGCAGAAGCCGAGGCCCATCGACGGAGGCCTCGACACCGAACTTGTGGCTGCGGCCCTCGGCCTTGTCCCGGCGGAAATGGGCTTCGAAAACCATCGCCCCAGCCGCTGGAACGCCGGCGTCGATTTCGATTTCGTGCCGGTGCGTGATCTCGGCGTCTTGCGGCGCTGCCGGGTGGACATGCGCGCCTTCGCCAAGGCGTTCCCGTCAGGCTCGGCCTATCTCTACACGCGCGATACGATCTCGGTGGAGAACGACTTCCACGCAAGGATGTTCGCGCCGGTGATGGGTGTCAGCGAGGACCCCGCGACGGGGTCTGCTGCGGCTGGCTTCGCCGGCGTTATCATGCATTTCGACCAGCCTCCGGGCGGCAGCCATCGCTTCCGGATCGAGCAGGGACACATCATGGGCCGCCCCAGCCTGATCAACCTGGAACTCGACGTGCAGGGAGGCCTGCACGCCGTGCGCATCGGCGGCGGCGCGGTGGTGGTGGCCGAGGGAACTCTCAGCCTCTAGTGCGCCTGGTTCGCGCTACTGGATGCCGAGCATCTGCTTGGCCTGGGCCAGGGTGTCCACCGATTGCTGGTGCTGGCCTGCGTCATGAAGGCTTTGCCCCTGATCGCGCAGCGCCTCGACCTGGGCCTTCTCGGCGTCGGACAGCGTCGTTGTCTGCAGCGCCTGGTCGATCTTCGAGATGTCGGCCGGGCATTGAAAGGCCATCGCGGGCATTGTGACGGTCGCGAATCCGAGTGCGAGTGCACAAGCGGTGATCTTCATCGCAGTCCTCCCTTGGTAGCGGCCAGCAGCTATGCTGCGATTGAGCACTCCGGGGCCGCGCACTTCGGCCGGCCGCCCTGTCACCCGATGACTTGCGCCGCGAGGAATGGTCGTCTAGAAAGTCGGGCGACCCTCACCCTGCGTCGACGCGCTGGCGGACCGGCTGATGGTGTGAGTACATGGTCGAAGCGGCAGGACTATGGTGACGATCACGCGGAACGGAATCGGACTTGCAGCGGCATCTGCGCCGCGCGCCGTTCTGTACCCGCTGTCCTGCGGCCTTCTCGGCGGCCTCCTTCTCCTTACCGGCCCCTGAGCGCCGGCTGGCCCGCATGCGCGGGCAGGCTCTCAGGGGAACGCCGACGGGACCGAACAGCGGCCCCTTGAACGGGCCACCGGAGAAGGACTTCACGACATGACCACCCAGACCAGCCACACCGCGCCGGGCGACAGCGAGCGCGTACTGATCTTCGACACGACATTGCGCGACGGCGAGCAGTGTCCCGGCGCCTCGATGACGTTCGAGGAGAAACTCCAGGTCGCTGAGTTGCTCGACGACATGGGCGTCGACATCATCGAGGCGGGCTTTCCGATCGCCAGCCAGGGCGACTTCGAGAGCGTCCAGGAGATCGCACGCCGGGCGAAGAACGCCGTCATCGCCGGGTTGTCCCGCGCCGCCTTCAAGGACATCGACCGCTGCGCGGAGGCGGTGCGTGTCGCGCGGCGGCCGCGCATCCACACCTTCATCTCCACCTCTCCGATCCACATGAAGCACAAGCTGCAGATGGAGCCGGAGGCGGTGCTGCAGGCGGTGATCGACTCGGTGACGCGCGCACGCGGCCACGTCGACGATGTCGAGTGGAGCGCCGAGGACGGCACCCGCACAGAGTTCGAGTTCCTGTGCCGCTGCGTCGAGGCCGCGATCAACGCGGGGGCGACGACAATCAACATTCCCGACACCGTCGGCTACACCACGCCGGAGGAATACACCCAGCTGTTCCGCAGCGTGCGCGAGGCGGTGCCGAACTCCGACAAGGCGGTGTTCTCGGTGCACTGCCACAACGATCTCGGCATGGCGGTCGCCAACTCGCTGGCCGGCGTGAAGGGCGGCGCACGCCAGATCGAGTGCACGCTCAACGGCATCGGCGAGCGGGCGGGCAACGCGGCGCTGGAGGAGATCGTCATGGCGATCAAGACCCGCAACGACGTGCTGCCCTACGTCACCGGCGTCGAGTCGACGATGCTGATGCGCGCCTCCCGGCTGGTGGCGGCCGTCACCTCGTTCCCGGTCCAGTACAACAAGGCGATCGTCGGCCGGAACGCCTTCGCGCACGAATCCGGCATCCACCAGGACGGGATGCTGAAGCACACCCAGACCTACGAGATCATGACGCCCGAATCCGTCGGGGTGAAGCAGACCTCGCTGGTGATGGGCAAGCACTCGGGGCGCCACGCCTTTGCCGAGAAGCTGAAGGAACTGGGCTACAATCTCGGCGACAACGCCTTCCAGGACGCCTTCCGCCGCTTCAAGGACCTCGCCGACCGCAAGAAGCTGGTCTACGACGAGGACATCGAGGCGCTGATCGACGCGGAGATCGGGGCGGCACACGACCGGTTCAAGGTGGTGGCGCTGACCGTGATCGCCGGCACCGGCGGCCCGCAGAAGGCGACGCTGACGCTCGAGATCGACGGCCGGCAGGAGACCCGCGAGTCGACCGGCAACGGCCCGGTGGATGCGATCTTTCACGCCATCAAGGCGCTGGTGCCGCACGAGGCGAAGCTGGCACTCTACCAGGTGCAGGCTGTCACCGAGGGGACCGACGCGCAGGCAGAGGTCTCGGTCCGGCTCGAGCACGACGGCCGGGAATTCACCGGCCGCGGCGCCGACCCCGACACGCTGGTGGCATCTGCCCGCGCCTACGCGCACGCGCTCTCGAAGCTGATGGCGAAGCAGGACCGCCTGCACTCCCAGCACAGCCGGGCGACGCCCGCCTGAGCGGAAGTCATTGTCCGATGCGCGCCGTCACCCTGGCAGCGGGAGGGTCGGCGGCGCCCATCGTATGGAATGAAATTGTACCGACAGGGGTCGTTCGCTCTCAGCGATACAGTCTGCGACACAGCCCCTTGATCCAGCGCAAACCCGGATACCCCCGGCGGTGATCATCTCGCGCCTGTTGTTGCGCACTCCTGGATGGATGGCACCGCGATGAATACGAACAGCGTTCGTGTCTGGGATCCGCTGGTCCGGATCGCCCACTGGCTGCTGGTGACGGCCTTCGCCGTCGCCTACATCACCGAGGGTGACCCGATGCCGGTCCATGTCTGGGCCGGATACGTGGTGGCGGCGATCGTCGTCGTGCGGGTCGTCTGGGGCTTCGTCGGACCGCGTCGGGCACGGTTTTCGGATTTCCTGTACGCGCCTGCCACGGCCGCCCGATATCTGCGCGACCTCATGCGGCGGCGCGCGCCGCGTTATCTCGGCCACAGCCCGGCCGGCGGGCTGATGGTGGTGGCACTGCTGGTATGCCTGGCCGGCACGACCGTCACCGGCATGATGACGCTCGCCGACAGCGCCAGCGCCGGTCCCCTGACCGCCTGGTTCGGCAACGAGAGCGTGGTCGAACAACGCGCGGCGGCGGAAGCGGCCGGCCAGCAATTCCGGTATCGCTCGCCCTACAAGGAGCCGCACGAGGTGCTGGCCAACCTGACGCTGCTCCTGGTGATCCTGCACATCGGCGGGGTTGCGCTGGCGAGCTTCGCGCATCGGGAGAACCTGCCGCGGGCGATGCTGACCGGCATGAAGCGCGGCGAATAGGCTCGACGCCGGTCAATACGGTGCGTCGACGCCGCCGAGGTTGACGTAGACGCTCTTGCGCTCGGAATAGAAGTCGAGCGCCGCCAGACCATTTTCTCGGCCGATGCCGGACATCTTCGAGCCGCCGAAGGGCATCGCAACCGGGGTCAAGTTGTAGGCGTTGATCCAGACCACGCCCGCCTGCAGGGCGGCGGCCATGCGGTGGGCACGGGCGAGGTCGCGGGTCATGACGCCCGCGGCCAGCCCGAACGGCGTGGTATTGGCGCGGGTGATCGCTTCCTGCTCCGTCTCGAAGGCGAGTACGCTCATCACCGGGCCGAAGATCTCTTCGCCGACGATCCTCATGTCGTCGGTGCAGTCCGCGAAGATCGCGGGCCGTATGAACCAGCCGCTCGCCAGCGGACCGTCGGCGATTCGCTCGCCACCCGTGACCAGCCGGGCCCCCTCAGCGCGACCAGCCTCGACATAGCCCAGCACCTTCTCCAGATGCGCCTGCGAGATAAGCGGTCCCATCTGCGTGTCGGGATCGAGCGGGTCGCCAACACGGATCGCTTGCGCGCGGGCGATCGCCCGCTCGAGGAAGGCGTCGTGTACCCGACGGTGGACGAAAACGCGGGTGGCGTTCGAGCAGATTTCGCCCTGGGTATAGAAGTTGCCCAGCATGGCGGCGGAGACCGCGTCGTCGATGTCGGCGTCCTCGAAGACGATCAGCGGCGACTTGCCGCCGAGTTCCATGGTCACGTGCTTCAGGGTCTTGGCCGCGGCGGCCATCACTCTGGCCCCCGTGGGCACCGAGCCGGTCAGCGAGATCTTGGCGATGCCGGGATGCGCCGCAAGGGCGGCACCGGTCTCGCCGGCGCCGAGCACGACGTTCATCAGGCCGGGCGGGGCGCCCGCCTCCTGCACGATCTCCGACAGCGCCAGCGACGAAACCGGCGTCAGCTCGCTCGGCTTGAAGATCATCGAATTGCCGGCGGCAAGCGCAGGGGCGGTCTTCCAGCTCGCGATCTGGATCGGATAGTTCCAGGCCCCGATCCCCGCCACCACGCCCAGCGGCTCGCGACGGGTGTAGGCGAAGGCGGACGGTCCGAGGTCGATATGCTCGCCATAGGTGGCCTGCAGCACGCCGGCGAAGAACTCGAAGCAGTCGGCGGCCGAATCGATGTCGGCGGCCGGAACCTCCTGGATCGGCTTGCCGGCATCGAGCACCTCGAGCCGGGCAAGCTCCATCCGTTTGTCGCGCAGTCGCTGGGAGACGCGGTGCAGCACCC
Source organism: Pseudomonadota bacterium (assembly GCA_023435545.1). Classification (GTDB taxonomy): domain Bacteria; phylum Pseudomonadota; class Alphaproteobacteria; order Rhizobiales; family Tepidamorphaceae; genus Tepidamorphus. Next base: position 11,414 of record JAEYRQ010000384.1, read on the forward strand.
GGGCCCGCTCGGCCGGTGGCATGGCGACCCATTCGCGCTGCGCCTTGGAAGCGGCCGTCACGGCCGCATCGACATCGGCGGCCATGGACGTACGCGCCTCGGCGAGCGGCAGGCCGTTGGCCGGATTGATCGTCTCGAACAGTTCCCCCGAGCCCTCGATATGCTGACCAGCGATATGGTTGCGCAATCGACCGAGAGTGCTCATCGGGAATCCTTTCCTTGTCGAGGCTGCTGGCCCATGCTGCTAGCCCGATTTCGCATGGCGCTGACCGGCACACTTTGCCGCCGCCGTCATCGACAGGAGCCGAAGGCGACGATGACCGACGATTCCGTTCCCCCACCACACCTGACTGTGGGGCTGATCGCCCATGACAGCAAGAAGCCGGCGATGGTCGATTGGGTCGGCCGCTGGCTCGACACGCTCACGCCCCATGAACTCATAGCAACCGGAACGACGGGCGGTGAACTGCTGGCCGCCCATCCGGGTCTCTCGCTCCGCCGGCTGAGGAGCGGACCGCTCGGCGGCGACCAGCAGATGGGCGCGCTGATCGCCGAGGAGAAGATCGACGCGCTGGTGTTCTTCATCGATCCCCTGACAGCGATGCCGCATGACGTCGACGTCAAGGCGCTGATCCGCCTGGCAGCGCTCTACGATGTGCCGGTCGCCTGCAATCCGGCGACGGCGGACTGCATTGCCGCGAGCCTTGCATCCCTCGCACCGCCGGCGACGCGGCGCTCGGAATGAGGATCGCCACACCGATGGTCTACCGTCGCCTTGCAACTGTCGGAAAACATTCAGCCATGTCTGGACGCGGGGGGCCGGCATTGCTATATCCCGCGTCGACGCCGCGGCCAGAGGCTGCGGCGGCCGCTTTCGGCGGGCGCATAGCTCAGTTGGTAGAGCAGCTGACTCTTAATCAGCGGGTCCATGGTTCGAGTCCATGTGCGCCCACCAATCCTTTCAAGGGCTTAGCCTTTGTCAGGTTGGATACCGCCGGACATCAAAGCCCATCTGGCTAACGCTGGGCTAACCTCCCACGAGCTTCGGCGCCGGTTCGGGGCCTTCAAGCGGCAACTTCCGGTTCGTCGCCTACCGGCTCGTTATCCAAGGCGCCGTCGACGTTGTCCGCGACAACCGCCCTTTAGTCTCGTCGACTCCCATTTCCCGCGCACGTTGTGTTAGGCTTCGCTTCACAGGGGCGAACTGCGGGGATTGGGGATCACGGTGTTTCGACGATTGATGGTTGTGGCGACCGCTGCTTGCGGCGCGCTGTCCGGTAGCAACGTCGCGGCTACGGCGGCGGCTGAATTCTATGCCCTGGCTTTCTCTCCGGATTCCAAGCAACTCGTTGCAAGCTGGTCCGACGGGCAGCGCCACCAATTGCGGTTCTACGATCCGCGTACCGGAGAACTGACACGCTCAATTCGAACGCCTCGGTTGGTGGAAGACATCGACTATTCGTCACAGGGTAACCTGGTCGCAACGGTTCAGAATATGCGCGCCAGCACGTTCCGGATTGAGATCTGGGATGCGATGGAGGGGGAAGTGGTCGCGGGGCGCCAGGTGACGAACGTATCCCCGCTCTCGTACAATCGGGTTGCCTTCCTTCCTCTATTCTCTTCGCTTGCGATTGCACGGGCCAACGCACCGACCCTCGTTTGGAATTATGAAACCAGCACACGCTGGCCACTGCAGAATGGATGGTTCAGTATCGCGGCGGCTGATGGAGGCAGGCTCCTTGCGTATTCCCGTCACCGCGCAATTGATGTCGTGCGCGTCGAGAATCGGCGGCTGATTTCGACCATTGATGGCTCAAGGTGGGGGGGTGGAATGCCCGGACCGATGGCATTCGGTCCGCCACGACTCCTTGCCGTCATTGCCGACGATGAAGTCGAGATATGGCAACCCATCCGCAATGAACGGCTGCTTCGCATGCACGCCGGGCAATTCTCCGTGCGCAGCCTCGCCTTTCAGCAGCGGCCGGCGCGCGTGGCAGCGACCACGACGGAACCTGCGGTTCATGTGTGGGACGCACGCACTGGAGAGCTCTTGCGCAAACTGAAGGACGAGGGCATCGGGCGTTTTGAGGACGTCGCTGTAGCTCCACGCAGCCCGTTGCTGGCAGCCTCGAAACGAAGCATCTTCGGAGGGAGCATCTTCGTCTGGAATATGAACACGGGCAAACTGATACGGCAGATCAAGTAGACCTATGGTGTTCTGTTGGTGAGGGGAACCGACCACGGCAGTGAGGGCGATTCTCGAAGCGATCAAATTGACAACATCGATCTTAGTAATCCTGCTTCCGGTGATGGTCCTCGCATGGTTGAGGAGATGCGCGCGACGTTAAAGCAATAGGCATCTACTTTCGAGAAAGATTGTATTTCAGAAATTCTATAATAGAACCTACAGAAAGCACTTGTTTCCCCTTTATACGCCTATCGGGTCGTGTAGGCATATTTGGGCGCTGAGATCTCGACCGTGTCGGTGTCGAGGATCACCAGCGGACCGGCTGTGGCGGCGGCTATGCTCGCGGTCGCCGGTCTCCTCGTCCCCGATCAGTCATCCCGTCCGGCGTCCGTCGCGAGATCGTCGTGCCAGACCCACCAGCGATAGGGTGGTGTCTGCGGATAGCCCGCGGGCGAATCCTCCCACTCCTCCTGCCGGCCGAGCGCGGTGATATCGAGATAGTTCCAGGTATTGCCCATCTGCTCGTCGCCGCGGCCGTTGACGAAATAGGTCCGGAAGATGCGACCCCCGTCGCGGATGAATGCATTGGTGCCGTGCCATTCGTCGACGCCGAAATCGGCATCGAAGTCGTCGGTCAAGGTGAACCAGGGGATATGCTCCCAGCCCATTCTCGCCTTGAGGCGGGCGAGATTGGGCTGCGAACCGCGTGAGACGAAGGCGAGGCTCGTGTCGCGGGCATTGAGATGGGCCGGATGCGCAATCTGATCGGCGACCATCGAGCAGCCGATGCAGCCCTTCTCGGGCCAGCGCCCGACGCCCGGCTCGATGAAGGCGCGATAGACGATCAGCTGACGCCGGCCGTCGAATAGATCGAGCAGGCTCAGGCGGCCGTTTGGCCCTTCGAATACATAATCCTTGTCGACCGCCAGCCACGGCATCCGCCGGCGCTCGGCGGCGAGGGCGTCGCGGGCGCGGCTATGGGCTTTCTCCTTCGCATGCATGCGCGCGTGGGCGGCATTCCATTCCTCTGCCGAGACGATCGGCGGGTGGTTCTTCAGTTGCATGTGATGTCTCCCTTCTCCAACGTCGACGATGGCCCCAGTCTGAGGGACGACCTGCAGTCACGAGTGACCGCATCCTGGATCCCGATGTTCAGGCGCAGCCGGTCCGCCGGAATGGACGTGGGCTGCGACACCGGCACAGAGGTCGCAGCGGAACTCCAGCCGCGGGCTCGGCCGAGGAAGTCGCCCACGGGCGGCATCCTGCTCCGCACGGGACCCTCGCCACCCATCCCCTGTCCTGGATCTATTGGTCGATCTCCGGCTCGACGAGCTTTGCGAGCTTGCGAAGAGAGTCCTGCCAGCCCAGGTAGCAGGCTTCGGTCGGGATCACATCCGGAATGCCGTGTTGCTCGATACGGACGTCCGTTCCGACCGAAACGGCCTCGAGGGTGACTGTGGTGGTAATCTCGCCCGGCAAATTGGGGTCGTCGAACCTGTCCGTGTAGACAAGGCGCTCGTTCGGAACGAGTTCACCAAAGGCGCCGCCGAAGGAATGGACGCCGCCCGTGGTGAAGTTGCGGAACGACATCCGGCGCTTGCCCCCGGCTTTGGTGTCGAGATCACGAACGGTGCAGGTGAAACCATTGGGCGGGTACCAGCTCGCAACCGCATCGGGTTCTATGAAGGCCCTGTAGACCTTCGCCGGAGCGGCGGTGAGAACGCGGTGCAGTTTGACGGTGCCGGGCATGATTGGCTCCTTTCGGTTCGATCGGGGGGAGTGCATGATGCTCGTCCTCCAGCCCGCTTCCGCCACCGGAGCTTTCGGTGGCCATCGCACACGGTCGCTTCAACGACTGAAGAACGACACGTGGTGCATTAGCGACTGCGCGCATATTCGAGCTGCATCGCCACGACATTGGTGGTTGGTTCGCCATAGCGCGCGGTGATCTTCTCAAGCACCCGATCCAGAGCCTCGGCCGGCGGCTGATCAGGATAGACCGAAGCGCGGCGTTCCTGTGGCCAGTCGGCCGTGGTCCTGTCCGGCAGGACGCGGATGCCGTTGGCCGTCACGACGGCTTCCTTCGAGGCGGAATAAGTGGCGGCACTGGACCGATAGGTCCGCGACCAGGCATCGGCCACCAGTGCGAGCGACACCCCGTCCATGCCCGCATCGAGACGGATGCCGAGTTCTTCGCGGTTCCAGAAGGCCGTCCCGTTGGCCAGAACTGTCAACGCGAAGGGCCGAGTGAGTCTGAAGGCAGCGCTTGCATGCCGCATATCCCACTGGTTAAGCCCAAGCCCTCGGGCGACGTCTTCCGCCTTCGCTCGGCCGGCGATCGCCCCGATCAACGTCAGCATCATCGGCATGGAGGCGCTGATGCCGGTGGTCGTGACGACGTTCCCGTCCGCCACCATGCGGCGGTCGGCTACGTATTCGATGGTCGGGCTGCGCTCGAGCAGTTCGCCCAGATAATACCAGTGGGTCGTGGCGCGCTTCCCATCCAACAGTCCCGACGCTCCGACAACCTTGGCACCGGCGCATATGCCGATGATCCTGGCGCCCTTTTCGGCCTGGGCCCTGATCCAGGCGAGAGCCTCAGGATCGTCATCGCGGCTCATGGCGGGCACGATGACGTAGTCCGCCCCTTCGGGATGCTCCGCGTCGAACTCCGCGATTGTTGCGTCTGGCTCCACCCTGAGGGCGGGAAAGAGTTCTACCTGCCCCGGGCGTATCGCCAGCATGGCCACATCCGCCACATCGGCGCGCCGCAATATGCTGGTCGGGACGAGATAGTCGGTCGTCTCGGTTGCGTCATTGATGCCGATGACGGCAACGAGCGGGCGCTTGCGCCCCGTCGGCCTGAGCAAAGCAAGCATGGCGTCGGCCTCCGCCTGCGGCACCGAGGGGGCATCTGCCGATGCGGTCGCGGACGGCAGGCTGAGCATCCAGCCGCCGAAGCCCGCCGCGGCCAGAACGACGACGGCCACACCGCCCCAGATCCAGATGGCCTTCGACATGACGGTATTGCTCCATGAACAGGACGTGCCCCCAGTTGCAGGCGCCCGTGGTGGCGCTCTCGGT
>JAEYRQ010000259.1 GCA_023435545.1 Pseudomonadota bacterium
GGCGGATCTGGACGGCCACTCTGACCGCAGGCGTAGCCGTCAGCCCGAGCCTTCGGATCGATGCCGGGTTCACCTACAACGACGGCCGGATCGACGAGCCGAGCCGGATGCTCCTTGAACGGGTTGCCCCCGTGCTCGATATCCCGAGCTTCTCGGGCCGGATCGAAGACCTTCCCCCGCAACTGCTCGCCCACATCACCGAAATACCGAACATCGCGCGGTTCTCGGGACGGATTGGTTTCGATTACCGGCGAACGTTGCACGGGGATCTGGAGCTGACTGCACAGGGCTGGGCGAACTACATCGGCCGCTCACGTCTGGGTGTCGGACCTGAGCTCGGCGAACTTCAGGGCGACTATCTCGATACGGGCCTGACTTTCCGCGTCGGGCGCGAGCATCTCGGGCTCACCGTCGGCCTTACCAACCTCACCGACGAAGAAGGCAACCGCTTCGCGCTCGGAACGCCCTTTGCCGTCGGGCGCGACCAGATCACGCCGCTCCGCCCGCGCACCATCCGCATCGGGATCGACGCGGCGTTCTGATTTTTTTCAATCGCGCCAAGGTTTCGGCGCGATGGCTCCGTCTCCCGGTCGACAAAGCCGATCCGTGAGGGGAATCCATGCACCGTTACCTGCTTGCCAGCACTGCCGTTCTTGCGCTCGCCGCACCGGCGGCTGCTGAGACCATCTCGACTGCCGTCACCCAGCCGGTACGGACCTCGACCGTCAAGGCGGGGGCTCCCGACGCCATCACGATCGCCTCTGCCGGCTCCGTCAAGCCCGCGGGTGGAACCGCAGTGACCATGGACAGCAACCACGCGGTTACCAATCAAGGCACCATCGGCGTCGCCAACGCGAGTGGAGCGATCGGCATCCTGGCGAATGCCGGCACTAGCGGCGACATCGTCAACTCGGGCACGATCGCGATCGACGAGCCCTACACGCCCACCGATACCGACAACGACGGCGATCTCGACGGACCGTTCGCGCTCGGCTCGAACCGCTTCGGCATCCGCACCGCAGGCGGTCATACCGGCAAGATCGTCAACAGCGGCACGATATCCGTGGAAGGCAACGACTCCGCTGGCATCTGGCTGGGCGGTCCCCTGACCGGCGCATTCACCCACGACGGAACCACCACGGTGACAGGGGACCGCAGCGTCGGCGTCCAAGCCGAAGCCATCGCCGGCAACGTGCGCCTGGCCGGCACCGTCGGAGCGAAAGGGGAAGGCGCCGTCGGCGCGCGCTTCACCGGCGACATTACCGGCGCAATGGTGGTCCAGGGCAACATCAGCGCGAGCGGCTACCGTTACACTACGGCGCCGACTAATGCCTCGAAACTCGACGCGGACGATCTTCTCCAGGGCGGCTCGGCCCTGATCATCGAAGGCAACGTGACTGGCGGCATCGTGCTAGCGATTCCTCCGAAGGACTCGAGCACGACCGATGCAGATGAGGACGACGACGGCATCGAGGACGCGAAGGAAGGCTCGGCCACGGTGACCTCGTTCGGATCGGCACCGGCGATGATGATCGGCGCCACCGACCGTGCGATCGCGATCGGTCCGGTGGCCGGCACGGCCTCTCAGTTCGGGTTGATCATCGACGGCAAAGTGGATGGCCAAGGCGTCTATAGCGGAGTCGACGCCAACGGCCTGCTGGTCGGAGGTCGCGGCGGTGCCGTGGCGATTGCCAACGGCATGGGGATCGCGGGGACGGTATCGGCCACCTCGAACGGCGCGAGCGCTACCGCCTTGCGGATCGGCTCGGGAGCCTCGGTGCCCGTGATCCAGATCTCCGGCACCGTCAGCGCGGCCGGGGGGAACACGGCCACGGCTCAGGCGACCGCCATCCAGATCGCCGCTGGCGCGACCGTCCCGACGGTCCGCAACAGCGGCACGATCAAGGCGACCGCTGCGGGAACCACCGGGTCCGCCACCGCAATACGCGACGCGAGCGGCGGCCTCAGCCTGATTGAGAACAGCGGCTTGATCTCGGCGACCGGTGCCGCCGACGGCTCCGGACGCAATATCGCCATCGACCTCTCCGCCAACAACGCGGGCGCCACGGTCAAGCAAACGCAAGTGGCCGCCGGCGTAACGGCGCCCTCCATCACAGGCGACATCCGCTTCGGCAGCGGCAACGACGTGCTCGACGTGGCGGACGGCGCGGTGAAGGGCGACGTTCACTTCGGCAGCGGGAACAATGCGCTCAAGCTCTCCGGAGATGCGGTGCAGACCGGGCGAGTGATGTTCGGATCGGGAACCGATGCCCTGAGCCTCGCCGGATCGTCAAGGTTCGACGGCGTTGTCGACTTTGGCGGTGGGGCCGACAGCCTGACTCTCGCCGGAACTTCCGTGTTCTCCGGCAGCCTTCTCAACGCGGGCAGCGCCGCGGTAAACGTGACCGGCGGCGCGCTCGACGTCGCGGCACCCGTATCGCTCGGCTCGCTCGCTATCGGAGCCAACGGGGTGCTCGTCGCGACGCTCGACAAGACGGCCGGTGAAGGCTCGCTCTACAACGTGGCCGGGAATGTCAGCTTTGCCGACGGTGCGACGCTGGCGCTCCGCCTCGGCTCGACCGAAGATGCGGAAGGGCGCTATACGATCCTGCAGGCGGGATCGATCACCGGTCTGTCCGACCTCGAGACAAAGACCGACCTACTGCCCTTCATGTTCAAGGCCAGCCTGGCGACCGACGCGGCTTCCAATACGATCGCCGTGAACGTGGCCAAGCGGACAGCGCAGGAGCTTGGCCTCAATCGCTCGCAGTCAGCGGCTTATAATGCGGTGTTCGCCGCTCTCGCCGAGGACGAGGACATCGAGGACGTCTTCCTCGGCATCACCGACGGCGACCGCTTCCGCCATGCCGTGCGCCAGATGCTCCCTGACCATGCGGGCGGCGCGTTCGAAGCGGTAAGCCTCGGCGCGCGTACGTTCGCCCGCCAGGTCGCCGACCCCCAGAGCCCAGTCTATCTCATCGGCGGGGTGGACGTTCTGCTCAGCGCCAGCGGCTGGACCAGCGAAAAGTCGGAAGGCGACACGGCGGCCTATAACCTCGGCGGGTTCGGCTTCTCGGCCGCGGGCGAGGTCGACACCAAGGTGGGCAGCTTCGGCGCCGGCGCGACGTGGTTCTGGAACGAGTACGACAACGGTACCGATCAGTCTCGGATCCTTTCCGACACTTACGAGCTGTCCGCCTACTGGCGTGGAAAGTGGGGTGGCTTCAGCGCCTACGGCCGCGGCGCCGTCGGCCTCGTGGACTTCAGCGGCCGCCGGACCTTCACCGGCATGGCAGGCGAGGACGCGATCGAGAAGAACGTTCGCAGCGACTGGGGCGGCACTTTGATGACGTTCGTTGCGGGTGCTGCTTATGAAGGCCGTAGCGGCAACTTCTTCTTCCGGCCGGCAGTCAGCATCGACTACCTCAGCCT
>JAEYRQ010000260.1 GCA_023435545.1 Pseudomonadota bacterium
CTCCTGGCCCGCCTCGATAATGCCCCGGCGGATTGCCCGCGTGCGGCTGAACAGGTCGTGGAGCATGTCGCCATCGCCCCAGCGGATCGCTCGCTGCAGCGAGGAGAGATCCTCGGAGAAGCGCGCCAGCATCTCCAGCACGGCTTCGCGGTTGTGCAGGAAGACGTCGCGCCACATTGTCGGGTCGGAGGCGGCGATACGCGTGAAGTCGCGGAAGCCGCCGGCCGAGAACTTCATCACCTCGGACTGCGTCACCTGTTCGAGATGGGCCGCGGTGCCGACGATGTTGTAGGCGATCAGGTGCGGCACGTGGCTGGTGATCGCCAGCACCATGTCGTGGTGCTCCGGGCTCATCGCCTCGACGTTCGCGCCGCAGCCGAGCCAGAATCGCGTCACCGTCTCCACGGCCTCGGGGTCGGTTTCGGGAAGCGGCGTGAGCAACGTCCAGCGGTTGCGGAACAGATCGGCAAAGCCCGCCTCAGGTCCGGAATGCTCCGTCCCCGCCACCGGATGCGCCGGCACGAAATGCACGCCATCGGGCAGGTGTGGCGCCATCTGCCGCACGACCGAGGTCTTCACCGATCCGACGTCGGAAACGATGGCGCCGGGCTTGAGCGCCGGCCCGACCGCCTCGGCGACCTCGCCGCTGGCGCCGACGGGGACCGAGACGATGACGAGGTCGGCTCCGCGCGCGGCTTCCGCGGGATCGGTCGCGTAGCTGTCGCCGAGATCGAGTTCGCGGGCGCGCGCCACGGTCTCCGCTCGCCGGCTCTGCACCGCGATATGCCGCGCCAGCCCCTCCTGCCGCGCGACCCGGGCGAGCGACGAGCCGATCAGACCGATACCGACCAGCGCCAGCCTGTCGACGACCGGTTCAGCCATCGGTCCGGCCGAGGAACTCGGCGAGGGTGTCGACCACGAGCCGGTTGGCTTCCTCGGTACCGATCGTGATCCTGAGGCAGGTCGGGAGCCCGTACGCGTCCATGCGGCGCACGTAGATGCCCCGCGAGATCAAGAAGCCGTCCGCGTCTGCCGCGCGCTTGCCGGCAACATCCGGGAAGCCGACGAGGATGAAGTTGCCGACGCTGGGCGTCACGGTCAGGCCGAGGCTGGAGAGTTTCTCGCCGAGCCAGGGCAGCCAGGTGTCGTTGTGGGCGACGGCCTTCTCGATGAAGGCGGCATCCTGCAGCGCGGCGATGCCGGCGACGATCGCCGGGTGGCTGACGTTGAAGGGACCCCGCACCCGGTGGAGCACGCCGGCGACTGCCTCCGGGCAGTAGGCCCAGCCTAGCCTGAGCGCCGCAAGCCCGTGGATCTTCGAGAAGGTGCGCATCATCACGACGTTCGCGGCGTTCGCCACCAGGTCGATGCCGGCTGAGTAGTCGTTGCGGCGGACATATTCGGCATAGGCCGCGTCGATCACCAGCAGGACCCGGCCGGGGAGCCCGGCGTGCAGACGCTGGACCTCCTCATAGGGCAGGTACGTGCCGGTCGGGTTGTTGGGATTGGCGAGGAAGACGATCTTCGTGCGCTCGCTCACCGCCGCGAGGATCGCGTTGACGTCGGCGGTCAGCTCGCGCTCCGGTGCAACGACGGGGCGGCCGCCGGAGGCGAGCGTCGCGATCCTGTACATCAGGAAGCCGTGCTGGCTGTAGAGCGTCTCATCGCCCGGCGACAGATAGGCGTGGCAGAGCAGGCCGATCAGTTCGTCGGAGCCGGCGCCGCAGACGATGCGTGCCGGATTGAGCCCGTACTTCGCCCCGATCGCTTCGCGTAGCGCCGTGGCGGCGCCGTCCGGATAGTGTTCCAGATGATCGGCGGCTGAGCGGAATGCCTCGATGGCTTTCGGGCTGGCGCCCAGCGGCGTCTCGTTCGAGGACAGCTTGAACAGTTTGCCGGATACGCCCTTGCCGGAGGAGCCGGGCACATAGGCGCTGATCTCCAGGACGCCCGGCTTGGGAGTCGGCTGATCGGCAGGATCTACCTGAAGGCTCATGCGAACTATCCGAAGGTCCAGTTGTAAGGTGCCGCCAGGTTGCCGATCCAGGTGACCGTGCCAAACACCGCGGCGGCCGGCGCGAGCACGGAATTGATCTCGGCAGGCGTCCGGTCCGACGCCAACAGCGCGCCCGCCGTTCCATAGGCGAGCAGCACGCCGAAGCTCTCCAGGGCGGAGGCCGAAGTCTGCGCAGTGAGCGAGAGAGCGTAGATGCAGGCTTCGGTGGGAGCGTCGACGTCGGCGGGGCCGAGGATCAGGGCGGTGGGGAAGTCGAAGCCTTCCGTCGGGGGCAGAAAGGGCAGTGCGGCGATCACCTTGGCGCCGTGGATGCCGGCGTCGGGAGCCGGTTCGCCGGTTAGATCGATATCCACCCACCATCGCTCATCCAGCGGTCTGTCGAGGATGACCACAGCAAGGTCGGTGCCGGTCCTTGCGACCGTCGCCACTGCCTCGGAGTCGGACGCCGCCGTGATCAGCGGCACGGAGAAGCCGAAGGCGTAGCGCAAGAGGTCGCGCACCCGCGGATCCTCCGCCCGCGCCGACAGGACACGGTACGGGGCCTGCAGCTGGGTGAAGGTGCCGATGATCTCCCGCCAGAGGTGCTCGACGATCGACAGCGGCAGCGGCCCGCGGTGGCGCTCCTGCAGCGCGCGCATCATCGCGGCCTCGCGTCCGGGCCGGAACGCGGCCCCGCGCTCCCCGAGCTTCTTTGCGGCGATGAGCTGCTCGATGACCTCGGCGCGGCGCATGAGCAGGCCGTGGATCTCGCTGTCGACAGTGTCGATTTCGCGCCTGAGCGCGTCGAGGCTTGGGCTGTCCTTGGCGGTATTCGTGCTCATGGGAGTCCGCTGGCGACGCTAGGCCGCGCGGGAACGCAACATCCCCCGCGACGCCGGCGAAGTCTTACGGGAGCAACCGGCCGAACGCAAAGAGAATCATCGACATGGCGTGGTGGGAAGGAACTCCTGACCGCTCGCGACTGCACTCCTGCCAGCGAGCATAGCGATGGCAACCGGCAAGCCTCGCCGGAAAGCCGACACTCACATCGGAGACCAGGACGCCCGACTGGCAGTGATCGGGAGCGGCCGGCTCCCGACGTAATCATTGACAGGGCGAAACCGCGCCACCTACTACGTCTCCTCCGTGCCGGATCGACCGGCACGCGCGGCCGTAACGGCCGGCGGATCGCCAGGGAGACGCGCTTGACCAGCCGCACTGCCGCCTATCGGCAGGTCGACAAACCCGACAGCGAGGTCGTGCGCTTCGGCGCGGACGATCCGCTGCGGCTCGACTGCGGCGTGGTCCTCGCGCCTCTGGTGGTCGCCTACCAGACCTATGGCGAACTCAACGCCGAGCGCAGCAACGCGATTCTCGCCTGTCACGCGCTGACCGGCGACCAGCACGTCGCCAATCTGCATCCGGTGACCGGCAAGCCCGGCTGGTGGGACCTGATGGTCGGCCCCGGCAAGCCGATCGACACCGACCGCTACTTCGTCATCTGCGCGAACGTCCTCGGCTCCTGCATGGGCACCAGCGGCCCGGGCAGCATCGACCCGGCGACCGACCAGGCCTACGGTCTGGGCTTCCCGGTCGTCACCATCCGCGACATGGTGCGCGCGCAGGCGAAGCTTATCGACCACCTTGGCATCGAGACGCTGTTCTGCGTCGCCGGTGGCTCGATGGGTGGGATGCAGGTCCTGCAATGGGCGGCGAGCTATCCGGCCCGTGTGTTCTCAGCCATCCCGATCGCCACCGCCGCGCGCCACTCCTCTCAGAACATCGCCTTCCATGAGGTCGGCCGGCAGGCCGTGATGGCGGATCCCGACTGGCGCGGCGGGCGCTACCTGCTGGAGGGCACCAAGCCGAGCAAGGGGCTGGCCGTCGCGCGGATGGCCGCGCACATCACCTATCTGTCCGAGGAAGCGCTTCACCGCAAGTTCGGCCGCAACCTGCAGGACCGCGAGGCGATCACCTTCGGATTCGATGCCGATTTCCAGATCGAGAGCTATCTTCGGCACCAGGGAATGACGTTCGTCGACCGCTTCGACGCCAACTCCTATCTGTATCTGACGCGGGCCATGGACTATTTCGATCTCGCCGCCGACTACGGCGGCACGCTGGCGAACGCGTTCCGCGACAGCGGCACGCGCTTCTGCGTCGTCTCCTTCACTTCCGATTGGCTGTTCCCGACCGAGGGCAACCGCCAGGTCGTTCATGCGCTCAACGCGGCAGGCGCGCGCGTCTCCTTCGTCGAGATCGAGACCGATCGCGGCCACGACTCCTTCCTGCTCGACGAGCCGGAGATGTTCGCCGCGATCCGCGGCTTTCTCGATTCAGCGGCGCGTGCCCGTGGGCTGCCGGCTCCGGTCGTGGTGCCATGAGCCAGGCGGCCGACACCAATCACCAGCAGATCAAACGCGTCGATCTTCTGCTCGTCGCGGAGATGATTGCACCCGGATCGCGGGTGCTCGACGTCGGCTGCGGAGACGGGACGCTCCTGAGGATCCTGGAGAACCGCTACGGAATCGACGGGCGCGGCATCGAGCTCAGCCAGCGCGGTGTCAACGAATGCGTGGCGAAGGGGCTCGCGGTCGTACAGGGCGACGCGGATCACGATCTGGACGAGTATCCCGACAACGGCTTCGACTACGTCATCCTCAGCCAGACCGTGCAGGCGACCCACAATCCGAGGGTCGTGCTGCAGCACCTGTTGCGGATCGGACGGCGGGCGATCGTCTCCTTCCCGAACTTCGGTCACTGGCGGATGCGCTGGCAGCTGCTGCGCAATGGCCGGATGCCGGTGACGGAGAACCTGCCGATGTCGTGGTACGACACGCCCAACATCCATTTCTGCACGATCCGGGATTTTGTCGGGCTCGTGCACGACCTGGATGCGAGGATCGAGCGGACGATCGCGCTCGACACGGGGGGACGCCGTTTGCCGGACAATGCCTCGCTGGCGCACCTGAACATCTTCGGCGAGCAGGCGATCTTCCTGCTCCGGCGCGGCGGCGAGGCCGAGTGATACCTTCGGCCAAAATCACTGGCTCGACCTCCCTCATCCTGGAAGCCGCGCCAGCGGCTATCCGGGATCGGGCGGGCAAAGCGTGGTGGGCAAGCGCACCCCGATCCCGGCTCGCACTCGCGGTGCTCAGAGCCTGCCCTTGGGCCGCGCTTCGCGCGGACCCGAGGGGCCGGATGACGCCGGATTGGTCAGAGACGGTCGCCGCCGGTATGACACCCGGCACCGTCGCGGAGTGCTGAACGAGCCGTGCCGGGCACACACGAAACCGCCCGGGCCGAAGCCCGGACGGTTTCGCTGGAAGCAGGTCGGAGCCGACTATTCCTGCGCGGGCTGTGCCGTCTGGCTGTCCGCCGGCGTGCTGATCTGCGCCGTCTGGACCGGGGTCGAGATCGACACCGTGTGTCCGCTCGAGCAGTTCGCGAAAGCGGCCGCGGACGACATGGCCAGCGCGAAGGCGCCGAAACCTGCGAGGAGTTTGCGAGTCATGTGAGCTCCCCTTTCGGTGGACGACGTCAGGATGGAACGCCGTAGGGAGAAGGCTAGCATTCGAGCACCGGCGGTCAATGCGCAGGGACCTCACGAAGTCGTGACGCGGGCCCGCGGATGCGCGGCCCGGTAGGCGTCCAGCAGCCTGCTTTCATCGACCGCGGTGTAGACCTGCGTCGTCGACAGGCTGGCATGGCCGAGCAGTTCCTGGATTGTCCTCAGGTCGCTGCCGGCATTCAGGAGATGCGTGGCGAAGGAGTGACGCAGCGCGTGCGGGGTAGCACCATCGGGCAATCCGAGCGCGCCGCGCAGCTGTGCCATCCTGCGCTGCACGATCCGCGGATTGAGCGGCCCGCCCCGCGCTCCGACGAACAGCGGACCTGCCGGTTCGAGCACGAAGGGACACAGGCCGGTATAGGTCGCGACCGCGTCGGCCACCTCCGGCAGGACCGGGACGAGGCGGGTCTTGCCGCCCTTGCCGGTGATGCGCAGGGTGCGCACGCCCCCCGGCGGGGGCGCCTCGGCACGCGTCAGGCCGAGTGCCTCGGAGATTCGCAGCCCGCAGCCGTAGAGCAGCGCGAAGACGGCGGCATCGCGGGCGGCGATCCATGGCTCGTCAGCCGTCGGATCGACCTCGTCCGGCTCGACGACGCGACGCGCTGCGTCCGCCGTCAGCGCCCGCGGCAGGCGGTGTCGGCGCTTCGGGCCGCGCACCACGGTCAGCGCCGAGGTGGTCGATCCGCACGTCTTCTCCACATGCCGGGAGAAGGACCGCATGGCCGCGAGCGCCCGGGACAGCGACGGCCCGGAAAGACCGTCCCGGCGACGCGCGGCGAGATAGGCGCGGATCTCGGTGGGGCCCAGGCCGCTGAAATCAGCCAGTGAGGGCGGGCCGCCGAGGTGATCGCGCAGGAAGACCGTGAACTGGCGCAGGTCGCGGCGATAGGCCTCGAGCGTTCGATCGGCGAGCCGGCGGCGGTTGGCGAGACCATCGAGCCAGGCGGCTGCCGCCGCGCGGTAGTCCGGCTGCGCCAGCAGCGGACCGATCGGCTCGACATCGGCATTCTGGGATCGGTCCGGACGCTCCGGCATCGCTCTCTCGCGGCAATCTGCCCACAGTCAGTCTGCGGAAGTGCCGCCAGTCTGGCAATCCGACGTTAACCGTCCCTTGCGCCCGCCAGTCAGAGCCAGGTGGCTGCCAGGATGGCGCCCGGCTCCTCGGGACTGCCTTCCTGCAGGATGACGGCGCACTTGCCACCCTTGCCGCGCGGCATCGGGACCGAGACCGAGACGGCCTCGCCGGACCAGCGCCCGACCGGCTCGATGTGGCGCACCACGTTGTAATAGGTGTTGGTGCGGCCACGGTTCTCGCCGCGCTTGATCTCGACGGTGCGTGAGTCCTCGTAGGTGACGAACCAGATCGTCGCCGCGCCTGCCGCCGGCCGCTTGCCGGCGCCGGCGTGGATGAGGATGTCACCGCCCGACCGGGCCACTTCGAGCGACACCCGCTTCGCGTCCAGCTTACCGGTCGTCGAGCGGATCACTCCCTGGATGTCGCCGCGATCCGAACCGACTGCATGCGCGAGCCCGTTGACGACCGCCTGTGGGGTGTAAACGGCGCGGTCGCCGCGTGCGTGTGCGTAGGCCTTTTGGCGAGCGGTGAAGTCCGGCTGCGCCAGCGTGTCCTTCCAGCCGAGATAATCCCAGTAGTCGATGCTGAAGCTCAGCGCGAGGACGCCGGGCTCGCTTGCGAGCTCGCCGAGGATTCTGTCCGCCTCGGGACAGGAGGAGCAGCCCTGGCTGGTGAACAGCTCGACGACGTCGACCCGGGTCGTATCGGCATACGCTACGCCGACCGGAGCAGCCACGATCGCCGCCGCCCATGCCAGCCGTGTCAGTACGCCGAAACGCATCCAGTGGGTGTCCTTGCCGTCGCTCCTCCGACATGTCCGGGCATACGGCGGCGGGCGATCAAAGGCCAGTCACATTGGGGTGACGCCAGATCGCCCGGCTCGGGTTCCGCCGCTCACGCTGCCAGGTTGCGCAACACGTAGTGCAGGATGCCGCCGTTCTTGAAGTAGTCGAGCTCGTCGAGCGTGTCGATCCGGCAGATCAACGGCACCGAGACGGTCTTGCCATCGGCGAAGGTCACCTCGGCGGCGAGCTTCATCCGGGGCTTGAGACCCTCGGCGAGACCCTTGATCGTCACCATCTCGTCGCCCTTCAGCCCGAGCGTCTGCCAGGACTGGCCCTCCTCGAACTGCAGCGGCATGACACCCATGCCGATCAGGTTGGAGCGGTGGATGCGCTCGAAGGACTGCGCGATCACGGCGCGTACGCCGAGCAGGCGGGTACCCTTGGCGGCCCAGTCGCGCGAGGAGCCGGTGCCGTATTCGCGGCCGGCGAAGACCACCAGCGGCACCTTGGCCTTCTGGTACTTCATCGCCGCGTCGTAGATCGGCATCTCCTTGCCGTCCGGATAGTGGATGGTCACACCGCCCTCGACGCCCGGCACCATCTGGTTCTTGATGCGGATGTTGGCGAAGGTGCCGCGCATCATCACCTCGTGATTGCCGCGCCGGGTGCCGTACTGGTTGAAGTCGACCGGCTGCACCTTGTTGGAGATCAGGTACTTGCCGGCCGGGCTCTGCGGCTTGATCGAGCCGGCGGGCGAGATGTGGTCGGTGGTGATGGAATCCAGGAACAGGCCGAGGCCGCGCGCGCCCTCAATGTCGGTCACAGGTTCCGGCGCCCGGCCCATGCCGACGAAGTAGGGCGGGTTCTGGACGTAGGTCGAACCGTCGTCCCATCCGTAGGTCAGGCCGCCCTCGACCTTGATCTTCTGCCAGTTCCTGTCGCCCTTGAAGACGTCGGCGTACTTCTCCTTGAACATCTTGCGGGTGATCGTCTTGCGAACGAACTCGGCAATCTCCGCCGAGGAGGGCCAGATGTCCTTGAGATAGACCGGGTTGCCCTTCCGGTCGGTGCCGAGCGCCTCGGAGGCGAGATCCACCGTCAGCGAGCCGGCGAGCGCGTAGGCGACCACCAGCGGCGGCGAGGCGAGGTAGTTGGCCCTGACGTCGGGATTGACCCGGCCCTCGAAGTTGCGGTTGCCGGACAAGACCGAGCAGGCGACGAGATCGGCCTTGTTGATGGTCTTCGAGATCGCCGCGGGCAGCGGCCCGGAATTGCCAATGCAGGTGGTGCAGCCGAAGCCGACCAGGTTGAAGCCGAGCTTGTCGAGGTCCTTCTGCAGGCCCGACTTGTCGAGATATTCCGCCACCACCTGGCTGCCGGGTGCCAGCGAGGTCTTCACCCACGGTTTCGGCTTCATGCCCTTGGCAGCCGCGTTGCGGGCGAGCAGGCCCGCACCGATCATCACATAGGGGTTCGAGGTGTCGGTG
>JAEYRQ010000441.1 GCA_023435545.1 Pseudomonadota bacterium
GATGGTCGGAGTGGCAGGATTTGAACCTGCGACCCCCTCGTCCCGAACGAGGTGCGCTACCAGACTGCGCTACACTCCGCCATCAGTGCGGGGCCTATATAGCCGCAGGCTCGGATGCCCGCAAGTCGGTGTGGGTGGGGGCGAGCCGCGGCGTTGGGGCGCGCATGCGGCGACCGCTCGCCCGGCCGTCTCGCGGCGCTTCCGGGGGGGGCGGGCGCAGTTGTATAGTATCACTGCAATTCGGAGGCGCCACGGCGCCGTCCGGTTGGAACTGGCGGCCGTCAGGCCGGGGGAGGCACGTATGGTTGGCCATTGTTCCGGAAGCACGTCATGGGCGGTCCGGGTGAAGTGTGGCGTGCTCGCGCTGGCGGTCCTCGCAGGAGTCGCGCTGGCAGGTGCGGCTGCCGGCGCGGCGAGTGAGTCCGACGCAGAGGCATCCGCAGCCGCCAGCCCGGATGTCGAGGCCCTGGTCGAGCAGATGGGGCCGCTGACTGCCGAGGAACGCGCAGCGCTCCTTGCGAAGGTGACCGACTCGCAGGCCCGCGAACTGCTGCTCCACTATCTCGCGGTCAATGCGCCGGCCGCTCCGGAAGCCTCGGCCGCCGGGTCGGTCTCGGCGATCGCAAAGGCCAAGGAAATGGCCGTTGAGGTGGGCGAGAGCCTCCACCAGATCGTGGCCGCGGCGCCGGATGTCATAGAATCCTACGGCCGCGTCATGGAGGAGCGACTGCAGGTCACGTTCGGGGCCGGCGGCGGCTTCCTGATCATCGGCACGCTGCTGCTGCTCTGCGCCATCGGTGCGGTGGCCGAATGGATCGTGCGGCGCGCCATCGCCCCGGTTCTGGAGGCGAACCGGGCCGGCCCTCACGTGAACGCGCGGGACCAGTTCCTGCGCACCTTCATCTGGCTGATCGCCGAGCTGGCGGCAATCCTGGCGTTCGCCGGAGGCTATGTCGCGGCCTTCTTCGCCGCCTGGCACGGCAATGCCGCACGACGCGATTTCGTGCTGGCGGTGCTGGTGGCGATCCTGATCACGCGCGTCGCCGTGGCGATCACCCGCTTCGCCTTCGCGCCGAAATCGAGGGACTGGCGGCTGATGCCGGTCGACGACGAGGCGGCCGCCCATTTCGTCCGCGGCGCCCGCCGGCTGGCCGTGCTCGGATCGGTGCTGCTTCTCGGTTCGATGTTCGGCCACGCCTGGGGCCTGGCGCATGACGAATGGCGTTTCATCGCACTGGTGTCCGGCCTGGTCTTCTCGGTGGCTGCTCTGATCTTCATCGTCCGCTACCAGCGACACGCGCGCCGGGCCGTCGAGGCGGCGCTGGGCAGCGAGACCGTGCCGCGCTGGGCCGGCGGCGCGGCGGGCTGGCTCTGGCATCTGCTGGCGGTCCTGTACGTCGTCACCGCCTTCCTGCTCGGCTCCATCAGCCTGCTCCTGAACAGGTCGTTCGATCCTGTCGCAGCGGTGCTCGGCTTCCTCGTTCTGTTCGTGCTCTATCCCTATTTGAACACGCTGCTCGGGCGCATGATCGCGCCGCTACCCTCGAGCGAGGACACCGCGCCGCCGACCCCGACTTATGACGAACAATTCATGACGGAGATCGGCGAGAGCGACGACGAAGGCGCCATCAACGAGGCGATCTCGGCCGCCGCACGGCGCGCCGCCGACCGCAGAACCCTGCAGGCGGACCGACGGGTTCTCAGACGCATCGTTGCCATCGCCACCTTCGTCGCCTGCGTCTTCCTGTTCGCGGTGGTGATCGGCGTCGACCTGTTCGGCGATACCAGCGCCTATCCGGTGGCCAGCTTGCTCATCCGCATCCTCGTCGACGTCGGTCTGGTCGCGCTGGTGGCCTATGCCGTCTGGTCCTTCGCCTCGGCGTGGATCGACCGCAAGCTCGCCGAGGAGCACGCCAAGATGCCGCGGGAGGAGCATGACGATGTCGGACCCGCCATGCAGGGAGGCACGCGGCTGCAGACGACGCTGCCGCTCGTGCGCAAGACGCTGGCGATCACCATCCTGATGCTGGCGCTGCTGGTGTCGCTGGATGCGCTCGGCGTCAACATCGTGCCGCTGATTGCCGGCGCCG
Source organism: Pseudomonadota bacterium (assembly GCA_023435545.1). Taxonomy (GTDB): domain Bacteria; phylum Pseudomonadota; class Alphaproteobacteria; order Rhizobiales; family Tepidamorphaceae; genus Tepidamorphus. The sequence continues at coordinate 2,091 of JAEYRQ010000441.1, forward strand.
GCGTCATCGGGCTCGCCATCGGCTTCGGCTCGCAGACGCTGGTGAAGGACATCATTTCCGGGCTGTTTTTCCTGATGGACGACGCCTTCCGCATCGGCGAGTACATCGAGTCCGGCAGCATCTCCGGCACGGTCGAGCGCTTCAACCTGCGCTCGCTGGCGCTGCGCGGCTATCTCGGCGCGGTCTACACCGTGCCCTACGGGGCGATCGGCGCGGTCACCAATTACAGCCGCGACTGGGTGATCAAGAAGCTCCGGTTCCCCGTCCCCTTCGACACCGACCTCGACAAGGTGCGCAAGATCTTCAAGAAGATCGGGCAGGAGATGATGGAGGATCCGGAACTGGGCCCGAACTTCCTGCAGCCCTTCAAGTCGCAGGGCGTGGTGAAGATGGGCGATTCCGCCTTCGTCGTGTCCGGAAAGTTCATGACCAAGCCGAACAAGCAATGGGGCGTGCGCAAGGCCGTCTACGAGAAGGTGCAACAGGCCTTCAAGGAAAACGGCATCGCCTTCGCGCCGAAGCGGGTGATCGTCGAGGTGCCGGCCGAGCATCACTTCGAGGAGGACGACGAGCTTCCCCGCAGGCCTGCGCTGCCGGCGGGAGCCGCGGCCGCCGTCGCCACCGAGGGCGGCTGAGGCCGCCGCACGAACGACCGTCCAGACACGGAACGGAAACATTCGGAAAATCGTCCTGACACGCCGCCCAGGCTAGACAGCCCGGTTCGCGACGCGGCGGCCCGATGAGCGGGCGCGCCCCTGGCCGCGACCGGAGCCTGCTGAAATGAACGCCCTGGCCGAACGGGTCGACGAGACGCCGCTGGTGCTGGTGGTCGACGACGACCACGACAACCGCGACCTTCTGCTCGAGGAACTGGACCTCATCGGCTGCCGGGCCATCGCCGCGGCCGACGGCGCCGACGCGCTGACGATGCTCGAGCACGCGAGCGTCGACCTGGTGCTGGTCGACATGATCATGCCGGGGATGAGCGGTCTCGAACTGCTGCGGCGGATTCGCGGCGATCAGCGCCTGCGGATGTTGCCGGTGGTGGTGATCTCCGGGATGGGCGATCACGTCTCCATCGCCCGCTGCATCGAGTACGGAGCCGACGACTTCCTGCGCAAGCCCTTCGACGCCGTGCTGCTCAAGGCGCGCGTCTCCGGCTCGCTTCAGAGGAAGCGGTGGCGCGACCAGGAGGCGCTCTATCTGGCTCGCCTCGAGAAGCAGATCGCGGAGACCGAACGCGAGCGTCTGCGCGCCGACGAATTGCTCGAATCGGTGCTTCCGCCCTCGGCGGTCCAGGAACTCAAGTCCACGGGGGCGGTGGCGCCCAGGCGATACGACGACGTTGCCGTGCTGTTCGCCGACATCGTCGACTTCACCCGCTACAGCGAGGCCCATCCGGCCGAGCAGGTGGTCGCCGAACTCGACCGGCTGATCCAGGATTGCGAGTGGGCGCTGGCAGAGCTGGGTCTCGAGAAGATCAAGACGATCGGCGACGGCCTGGTGGCGACCGGTAACCTCTCGCGCCGGCACCGCGATCCGGTTTCGGCTGCGGCACGCGCCGCCACGGCGATGCTGGCGGCCGCGGCCTCCAACCCGGCCGGCTGGCAATTGCGCGTCGGGATCTCCTACGGATCGGTCGTCGCCGGCGTCGTCGGGCGCAGCAAGATCTCCTTCGATGCATGGGGCGACGCGGTGAACCTGGCAGCGCGCCTTGCGGGCATCGGAACCGAATCTGCGGTGTATCTCAGCCAGTCCGCATGGTCGCGGATCGCAGGTCGCGGCGTCCCGGCCGTGCGCGAAACCGTCCTGTTGAAAGGGAAGGGCTTGACCGAAATCCATCGCCTCGGAGGCTGCCCGTGACCTCTGAGGATTTCCCCTGGCGGGGCCCACGGACGCGTGCGGGTAGCAGTCGGCGTCGGGCGCGCGGCAAGGATCGAAGCCGCCACGGGCCTGAAACAATTGAAACAAATTTCGGGTCCAGCGACGCCAAGCTGAAAAGGTCCGACCCTAAGACGTCCGCTCGGGGTGGTATGCCCGGAAGCGTGCGGGGGCACGCTCGCACCAGAAGGATCGGTGACGGGATGCGCAGCAGCGAATTGAGCGGGCGGGATCCGGCTGACGGTCCGTCGGTCTTCCGGGCGGCGGGCGAGCCGGAGGCCGACGTGTCAGGTCGCGGTGTCCGCGCCAACGCGGGTCCTGTGGATCGCGAGCGGATGCTTCTGGATTTCGCGGTGTCCCAGTCGCCCGCCGTTCTCTACCTTGGCACACTCGAAGAACCGGGCCTGGTTCATTTCGTCTCCTCCAACGCCCAGCAGGTGATCGGCCATCCGTCCGTGAGCCTGCTCGGCCGCATCGCCATTTGGCGCGACCTCGTTCATCCCGAGGACCGCGCAGCCTGCGCGGCCGCCACCGAGCGGCTGCTCGTCGACGGCGAATCCGTGCAGGAGTACCGGCTGCGTCGTGCCGACGGACGCTATCTGTGGGTCCGAGACCAGTTGCGCCTGACCTCGGTCCCCGGCGACCCGGCCCGCGAATATGTCGGCTGTGTGATCGACGTCAGTGGTGAAAAGGAAGCCGAGACCGAGCTCAGGCGGGTCAACGCGCTGCGTCGCGCGATCGTTGAAACCTCGATGGATGCCGTGGCGACGATGGACGCCGACGGACTGGTCGTCGACTTCAACCCCGTCGCGCAGCAGATGTTCGGCTACTCCGCCGAGGAGGCATCGGGCACGCTCCTGTGTGACCTGATCTTCGCCGAGCCGGAGCGCGAGCGCTACAAGCAGGGCTTTACCCGTTACCGCGAGCGCGGGGTGTCGTCGCTGCTCGGCGACCGCATGGAGATCCCGGCGGCGCGGCGGGACGGCACCCGTTTCCCGGCCGAGATCGTGATGAAGCGCGTCTGCGTCGACGATGCGCCGATGTATGTGGCGGAGATCCGCGACCTGTCCGAGCGGATGGAGGCGGAGGCGACCCAGCGGCGCCTGACGCAGATGCTGCGGGACGCCGTCGACAGCATGCCCGCCGGCTTCGCCATCTCCGATCCGCAGGGCCGCGTCGTGCTCTGCAACCGCGCCTTCTCGGAGGCCTATGGCTGTCCCCCCGAGGACCTCGTCGGCTCCTCGCGGGAGGATCTGGTCCGGCGGTTCCATTCGCAGGTCCGGCGTCTGGACGGCGCGCCCGTCGAGCCGCTCGATGCCTACATGCCGCTTGCCACCCGTCGCCTTCTGACCAGGGATCTGACGCCGGTCGAGGTGGAGCTGAAGTCGGGCGAATGGCGGCTGATCTCGGTCTCCCCGACCACCGATGGCGGCATGGTGACAATCCGCCACGACATCACCAAGCTGAAGATGGCCGAGATGGCACTGAGGGATAGCGAGGCGCTGATCCGCCAGGTGCTTGAGGCCTGCCCCGCCCCGGTCAGCATGACCCATGCGGGTGATGGCCTGATCATCTACGAGAGCCCAGCCGCCCAGCAGCTTTTCGAGCGCGGCATGGGTCCAGGCCCGGTCTACACCACCGACTTCTTCGTCAACCGGCGGGATCGTGACCGCTATGTCGCCCGGCTTCGGGAGACCGGCAGTGTGGACAGCTTCGAGGTCGAGCTGAAGCGGTCCAGCGGCGAGCCCTTCTGGGCCGCGATCTCGGCGCGGATGATCGAATGGCACGGCAAAGAGGCGATCGTCTCGGCCGTGTACGACCTTACCGAGCGGCGCAACGTCGAGGCGGAAATGGCGCGACAGCGCGAAGCGCTGCACCAGAGCGAGAAGCTGGCCGCGCTCGGCGAGCTTCTGGCCAGCGTCGCCCATGAACTGAACAATCCCCTGTCGGTGGTGGTCGGTCAGGCGCTGCTCTTGAAGGAGACGGCAACTGACAGCTCGATTGCGGACAGGGCTGCCAAGATCGGCAACGCGGCCGACCGCTGCGCCCGCATCGTCCGCACCTTCCTTGCCATGGCCCGCCAGCAGCCGGCCGAGCGCCAGCCGCTGGACGTAAATGCCGTCGTGGCGAGCGCGGTGGAGATGACCGCCTATTCGCTGCGCGCGAACGACATCGACATCAAGCTGTCGCTGGCACCCGGCCTGCCGCAGGTGCTCGGCGACGCCGACCAGCTCAACCAGGTGATCACCAATCTGATCCTGAACGCGCAGAAGGCGCTCGAGGAGACCGACGGCCGTCGCCGGATCAAGATCACCACAAAGCTGCGCGAGAAGAGCCGGGAGATCGTGCTCAAGGTCAAGGACAACGGGCCGGGAATCCCCGAGGGGATACGCTCGCGCATCTTCGAGCCGTTCTTCACAACCCGGCAGGTCTCCTACGGCACCGGGATCGGGCTGGCCTTCTGCCACAGGATCGTCACCACTCACGGCGGCACGATCGAGGCGGAGAACATCAGGGGCGACGGCGCGGCCATCGTCATCCGCCTGCCCGCCGCCCGGGTCCGGCCGCAGCCGGCCGCGGACCTCGCCGAGCCTGTTGCAGCCCCGGCCAGGCCGGCGACGATCCTCGTCGTCGATGACGAGGTGGCGGTTGCGGAACTGCTCGCGGACATCCTGCGCGACGAAGGATACGGCGTTGCCATCGCCCGGTCCGGCAGCGAGGCGCTCGACCAGATCGAGGCGCGCGACTTCGACCTCATCCTGAGCGATCTCAGGATGCCGGACATGGACGGTCCTGCCATGTTCGCCGCGCTCATGGACCGGCGGCCGGAACTGGCAAGCCGCGTCGCCTTCGTCACCGGCGACACGCTTTCGGCCCGCATCAAGGAATTCCTGTCCGCCGCCGGGCGGCCCTGCATCGAAAAGCCGCTGACGCCTCGGGAGGTGCGCGCGACCGTGCACCGCCTGCTCGAGGAAGCCGGCCCCATTCCGAAGGAGTAGACTGATGGCTATGGCATCCTCCGCCCTCCGGCGGGTCCCCGACCCGCTTGAGGAACCGCCGCTTCCCGGTGAGACGCCTCACGTCGTTGTCGTCGACGACGAGGCCGATCTGCGCGAGACGGTCGGCGAGTACTTGCAGATGAAGGGATTGCGCGTCAGCACCGCTGCTGGCGGCGCCGCGTTGCGCCAGATCCTGCAGGAGTCGCGCGTCGATCTGGTGGTGCTCGACATCTCGATGCCGGAGGAGGACGGGCTGTCGATCACGCGCTTCCTCAAGGCCAGCACCGACGTCGCCATCGTCATGCTGACGGCGTCGGGAGAGGTCGTGGACCGGATCGTTGGCCTCGAGATGGGCGCCGACGACTACCTCGCCAAGCCGGTCGACATGCGCGAGCTGCTGGCGCGGATCAAGGCGGTGCTGCGGCGTGGTTCGCCGCGCGATGCCGCCGATGGCCCTGCGACGCCGGCCGGCCGCACGGTGCGCTTCGGCTCCTGCACGCTGGATGTGGAGGCTCACCGGCTGTTGGACCGCGACGGCAACGACATCGCCATCACCGCGATGGAGTTCGATCTCCTGAAGGCGTTTGCCGATCATCCCAACCGGGTGCTGACCCGCGACCAGCTTCTCGATCTCGCCCACAATCGCGGCTGGGAACCCTTCGACCGGTCGATCGACATCCGCATCGCAAGGCTGAGGCGGAAGATCGAGCCGGATTGCTCGAAGCCGCAGGTGATCCGGACGGTTCGCGGCTCGGGCTACCTGTTTGCCGGCGAGCGGAAATAGGGCTGCCCCTACGGCCAAAAATACTGCTCGTCATCCCGGAAGCCGCGTGAGCGGCTATCCGGGATCGGGAGGGTACACCGCCAGTGGCGGAGCGCCCCGATCCCGGCTCTCAGCTTCGCCTCGGCCGGGATGACGATGAAGGTGTCGAATGGGCTGGCTCCGAGATCAGCGGGCGGCCGTTGGACCCCAGGAGAGCCGAGAGGACAGTCAGTCCGGCAGCGAGCCCGCGTCCGGCACCACCACAGCGAACCGGTCGGCCAGCGCGGCCAGCGTCGCCTCATGCAGCATCCGCGCCGGCATTACCTCGCTGCTGGTCGCGGATGGCAGATCGCGCGTCGCGCATGCCGAGGCCACGACCGTTGAGAACAGCCGGTGATCGATCGCGGCGCGCACGCTCGTGCTGACGCACAGATGCGTCATGAAGCCCGCGACGACGAGCTGCTTGGTCCCGCTCCGCGCCAGCTGCGGCATCAGCTCGGTTCCGGCGAAGGCGTTCGGCAGCGTCTTCTCGACAATGGTCTCGTCCGCCAGCGGCGCCACTGCTTCGATGATCTGGCCGCCCCGCGCTTCCGGATCGAACGCTCCGCCGGGCTGGCCGCGATGGCGGACATGGAGGATCGGGCGCCCCAAACGGCGCGCGCGCTCGAGCAGCCTGGCGACCTCCTCGACCGCCGCTTCGATGCCCTGAAGCGGCAGCCGACCGTCCAGATACTCGTTCTGCGCGTCGATCACGACCAGCGCCGCCTGCGACAGCGGCGTCGGGCCGAGGCTGGCGCCCGAAAGGGCCAGCAGTGTCTGTGGAGCGGCCATGAGATCGCCTCTGCCTTGGGGGTCGGAACCGTCGGGTGATGTCTACTCGAAGTCGAGCCCAAGATCGAGCACGGGCGCCGAATGGGTCAGCGCGCCGATCGAGATCAAGTCGACCCCATTCGCAGCGATCGCGCGCACGGTCTCGAGGCTAATCCCACCCGAGGCCTCGGCGACCGCGCGGCCGCGGCAGCGGGAGACCGCCTCGGCCAGCGTCGGCACGTCCATGTTGTCGAGCAGGACGATGTCGGCGCCGGCGCCCAGCGCATCGTCCAGTTCGGGAAGGCTCGTCACCTCTACCTCGATCTTGACCATGTGGCCGACATGCCGCTTCGCCGCCGTCACCGCCGCGCCGCCGCCGCCGGCCGCTGCGATGTGGTTGTCCTTGATCAGCACCGCGTCATGGAGGCCGAAGCGGTGATTGCGGCCACCGCCGGCCCTGACCGCGTATTTCTGCATGGCCCTGAGGCCGGGGACCGTCTTGCGCGTGCAGACGATGTGGGCGTCGGTCCCCTCCACGGCATCGACGAAGCGGCGGGTCAGCGTCGCGACGCCCGACATCATCCCGAGGAAGTTCAGCGCCACCCGCTCGGCGGAGAGCATGCCGCGCGCCGGACCCTCGATCCGCGCGACGACGGCCCCGGCTTCGACGAGGTCGCCGTCCGCCCTGACCGGCTCGAACAGGAACGCCGGATCGACCTGGGCGAAGGCCTCCGCCGCCACGTCGAGACCGGCGATCACGCCTGGTTTGCGCGCGGCGATCACGCCTCGGGCCATCGTGTCGGCCGGGATCGTGGCCGACGTCGTGATGTCGCCGGCAAGCCCCAGGTCTTCCGCCAGCGCTGCGGCGACGGCATCGGCGATCAGTCCTGCGGGCAGGGGGGCGAGATCGTGGGCGTCAGGCATCGACGGTTGCGTCCCTCAAGATCAGGTGGCGCGCGGCCCGCTCGGCGGTCGCGAGTGTGAAGACGCTGCGGCGCGCGCAGGCCGGATCGGCGTCGGGAAAGTCCGAGCGGAACTGCGCCCCCCGGCTTTCCTGGCGGGAGAGGGCCGCGTAGGCCACGAGCCGCGCCGCGGTGATCATGTTGCGGAATCCGTAGGAGGGACTGCCGCTGCGTTCCAGCGCGGCGATCTCGCCCAGCGCCTCTGCGAGGCCGGGACCGTCGCGCACCACGCCGACGAGGCGGGACATGGTCTGCCGCAGCCGGGCAGCGGCCGCGGCCTCGCCGAACAGGTCGGGCTCCGCCGCCTGTGACAGGATCTCCGGCGGCGGCATCGGCGCAGGCGAGGGGAACAC
>JAEYRQ010000453.1 GCA_023435545.1 Pseudomonadota bacterium
GTGCCGCAGCAGCCGCCGACGATCCGCACGCCGCAATCGACCGCCAGCCGCGCGTAGTCGGCCATCAGCTCCGGCGTGCCGGAATACTCCAGGTGGTCGCCGTGCACCTGCGGGATGCCGCAATTGCCCTTGGCGATGACGACGGCGTTCGGGTCGGCCGCGGTGATCTCGAGGATCGCCAGCAGCAGGTCGGGCGCGCCGACACCGCAATTGCCGCCGATGGCGGCGGGAGGCTGCGTCAGCGAGGCCGCCAGGATCGGTAGCTCGGCGGGGGCGAGGCCCATCATCGTGCGGCCCGCGGTGTCGAAGCTCGCGGTGAAGACATAGGGCAGCCCGCACGCCGCCACGCCTTCCGCCGCCGCCCGGATTTCCTCGACTGCCGACATGGTCTCGATCCAGAAGATGTCGGCTCCGCCGGCCTTCAGGCCTTCCGCCTGCTCGGCAAAGGCCTCGACCGCCTGGTCGAAGGTGAGTTCGCCGAGCGGCTCGAACAGGTCGCCGGTCGGGCCGATCGAGCCGGCCACGACGACCCTGCGGCCGGAGTGCTCGACCACCTCGCGGGCGATCTCGGCGGCCCGGCGGTTGAGCTCGACCACCCTGTCGTGGGCGTCATGCAGCCTCAGCCGGCGCGCGTTCGCGCCGAAGGAGTTGGTCAGGACGATGTCGGCACCGGCCTCGACGAACTCCCGGTGCAGTTCGGCGACCCTCTCCGCCGACTGCACGTTCCAGAGTTCCGGCGCATCGCCCGAGGTCAGTCCCCGGTCGAAATAGTTGGTGCCGGTCGCCCCGTCGGCGAGCAGCCGGACCTTTTCGGCGAGAAGATCGAAGAACACGGTCGAACGCCCCAGATGTCTGTCGGCATGGCGGATAGCAGGCGGGCGAGGCCGGCGATATCCCAATGGCGTCGCGGCGGTGTCGCAGGGGCGGAGGCCGACTTGGACGTGCGGGCGCTACGCCAGGCGGTTCGGATGGACTATTCGACGAAAATCTCGCGCAGCACGCCCAGTGTCGCCGAAAGTGTCTCGGGGTCGACCTCGCCCAACCGTCGGACGAGGCGTGTCTTGTCGAGTGTCCTCAACTGCTCGACGACGATGTGTCCCTCCTTCCCCTGAAACCGGACCGGGATCCGGAACGGGGCGGGCCTGCTGCCGGTGGTCATCGGCGCGACGATGACCGTCCTCAGGTGATCGTGAAGCTCGGGCGGCGAGATGACGAGGCAGGGGCGCGTCTTGCGGATCTCGCTGCCGACCGTCGGATCGAGCACAGCGAGCCAGACCTCGCCACGCTTCACCATTCGAGATCCGTGTCCGCCTCATTCGCGAATTCCGGCCAGACCAGCGCATCATCGCCCGTCTGCGCCAGTTCGCGACTGGCCTCTGCCCAGCCGGCCCGAGGACGATCGGTGACCGGCCGCAGCACGATGCTGCCGGCTTCCACTGTCATCTCGACGTTGTCACCTGCCTCGGTACCGATCTCGGCGAGAAACGGCTTGGGAATGATGACGCCGGAGGAATTGCCCATCTTCCTGACGACTGTGCGCATTGATCCTGACCTCGTGGCCGTGAACCGAAGATGGGGCGCGATCAACGGCGTGTCAACAATGTTGGAACAGGGACTCAACTCCCTGACCTTCGATCAAGCAGTGGCGGTTTTCCTACGATCGACGGAGAGGTCTCCTGTTGGTTCGCGGGCGTCGATTTGCCGCCCTCGCGATTCCTGCCCGGTGCACGAGACTCCGCAACCGGAGGTGCCCGATGCCGTCAGCCGATCACCTGGTCCCGTTCTTAATCGCATCCCTGGTCTTCGCGTTCGTGCCGGGGCCGGGCATGTTATACGCGGCGGCGCAGACCCTGGCGGCGGGCCGGGCCGCGGGCTGGTGGTCGGCGCTGGGCTTCCATATCGCCGGCTTCGGCCATATCGCCGCCGCGGCCTTCGGCGTGTCGGCACTGCTGGCTGTGATGCCGGCGCTGTACATGGCGATGAAGCTCGCCGGCGCCTGCTACCTGATCTGGATCGGCATCCGCTACCTTCGAGAGCCGGGGTCTACCACACAGGCCCCGATGCCTCCATGTTCACCGCACGGCCGTAGGTCGCTGCGCGACAGCATCGCGGTGGAGGCCGTCAATCCGAAGTCGGCGCTGTTCTTCCTGGCCTTCCTGCCGCCCTTCGCCGATCCGGCGGCGACGTGGCCGATCTGGCTGCAGATCGTCGTGCTCGGGATGATCGTGAACACGCTGTTCAGCGTAACCGACGCGATCCTGATCGAGGCCTCGCACGGCATGGCGCGGAGGCTTCGGGCCTCGCCCCGATATGTCGTCGTCCTGCGACGCGCGGGGGGCGGCGTGCTGATTTTCATGGGGGTCAATCTGGCGCTGGCGCGCAACGCATGAGCGGGCGACGAGGCGATTGACCCCGCTGAGCCTCACCCCCGCATCCGCGTCCCCTCCGGGTCGAACAGCGGCTCGGCCTGGATCCTGGCCGGGCGGCGTTCGCCGATGATCTCGATCTCGAAGCGGCCGCCGCCGCCGTTGGCGAGCGCCGACGGCACGTAGCCCTGGGCGAGCGAGGCGTCGACGTAATGGCCGTAGCCGCCGGATGTGACCCAGCCGACCACCTTGCCGTCGTGCCAGACCGGCTCGTCGCCGATCACGTCGGCATCATCGGCATCGACGACGAAGGTGACGCGCTTCAGGGTCGGGCCGTCGGCCTCTTCCCTCGCCGCCGCCTCGCGGCCGATGAAGTCGTTCTTGGCCAGATCCACGAAGCGGCCGACATCGGCCTCGTAGGGGCCGTAGATCGGGCGAAGCTCGCGGTACCAGGTCGGGAAGTTCTTCTCGAGCCGGAGCGACAGCAGCGCCCGCATGCCGAAATTGACGATTCCGAACTCCGCCCCTGCCTCCACGATCTTCTCGTAGAGGCGCCGCTCGTATTCGGGCGACACCCAGATCTCGTAGCCGAGATCGCCGGTATAGGTTATGCGGCCGATCATGGCGGGAACCGACGCGACGTCCATCTCCCGGAACGACATGAACGGGAAGGCCTTCCCCGACACGTCCTCGTCGGTCAGCTTCGCCAGGACGTCGCGCGCCTTCGGTCCGGCGATGGAGAGCCCGACGAGCTTCATCCCTAGCGGCTCGATCCGCACCGATCCGTCTGACGGCAGGTGTCGCTCGAACCAGCGCATGTGGTGGACCTGCGCCTGGCTGGAGCCGAACATCATGAAGCGGTCATCCGCACGCCCGTTTGGCAGCTTGGCGATGGTGAAGTCGCCGATCAGCTTGCCGTTCTCGTTCAGCATGGGGGTGAGGATGATGCGGCCGGTGCGCGGCATGCGGTTGGTCATCAGCCGCGACAGGAAGGCCTCGGCACCGGAGCCGGTGATCTCGTACTTGGCGAAGTTGGCGATCTCGGTGACGCCGACCCGCTCGCGCACGGCGATGCACTCGGCCTTGACATGGGCGAAGTCGTTGGAGCGCCGGAACGAGACGATGTCCCTCGGCTCGACGCCCTCGGGCGCGAACCAGAGCGGCGTCTCCAGGCCCCAGGAATCGCCCATCACCGCCCCTTGCGCGACCATCTTGTCGTAGAGCGCGGTGGTCTGGATCGGCCGGGCGGCCGGCAGTTCCTCATTGGGGAAACGGATCGAGAAGCGGCGCGAATAGTTCTCGCGCACCTTGGCGTTGGTGTAGCCGAGCGTCGCCCAGTCGCCGAAGCGGGCGACATCCATGCCCCAGACGTCGAAGCCAGGATCGCCGTGGACCATCCAGTTCGAGAGGGCGAGGCCGACGCCGCCGCCCTGGCTGAAACCTGCCATCACCGCGCAGGCGCACCAGAAGTTCCGTAAGCCCCTGACCGGGCCGACCAGCGGGTTGCCGTCGGGGGCGAAGGTGAAGGGGCCGTTGATGATCTGCTTGATGCCGGCCTTCTCGAAGGCCGGGAAATGCGCGAAGCCGACCTCGAGCGAGGGGGCGATGCGGTCGAGGTCCGGCACCAGCAGTTCCTGGCCGAAGCTCCACGGCGCCTCGCGCGGCGACCAGGGGCGGCAGGCCTTCTCGTAGGTGCCCATCAGCATGCCGCCGCGCTCCTGGCGGATGTAAATCTCGCCCTCGAAGTCGATGGCGTGGACGACCTCCTTGCCGGTGGTGCGGTTGATCTCGGCGACCTCGGGCATGTCCTCGGTGAGCACGTACATGTGCTCCATCGCCAGCACCGGCAGTTCCAGCCCGACCATGCGGCCGACCTCGCGCGCCCACAGGCCGCCGCAGTTGACGACGTGCTCGGCGTGGACGGTGCCCTGCTCGGTGACGACCTGCCAGGTGCCGTCGGGGTTCTGGACGAGATCGGTGACGCGGTTCCTCAGCACGATCTCCGCCCCGCCGATGCGGGCGGACTTGGCGTAGGCGTGGGT
>JAEYRQ010000010.1 GCA_023435545.1 Pseudomonadota bacterium
GCAGGATGAAGGCGATCTGCGCCTCCGAAAACTTCGACCTCTTCACGGAATCCTCCTTCTCCCCGAACGGAGATCATAAGTGGAAAATTCCAGCTCAGAACGGTCCGAAAATCGGGAGGCAGGTCACGGCCTCGGGATGCTGAAAGAACGTCCGGTGCATCTCCTGGGGCAACACCGCCTCCAGCGCGTCACGGCCACGCTGAAGGAGTTCCGGCACGCTCGGGGCCTTGATGCGTTCCCATCCCGACGAGTGGCCAATGTCCCTCAGAAACGTCGCGACGTCGGCCCATGGTCCCGGATCATGTTCGGGACGATCGAGGCTGGTGTCGTGAAGCAGACTGACCGGTGATGACGCACGACGCTGGGAGAGCTGTTCCAAGGCTTCCGTGAGCCATTGGGCTCGCGGGCGCATGAGTTTTTGGAGGTCCACCAGGGTGAACTTCCGGCCAGCCGTCTGTCGCATCTCTGCGTCATGAATGAAGTGCAGCAGCTCGGCAAGGCGCGCTTCTGTAGCCTTGGCGAGATCCGCGTGGGCCGCAGCCCAAGGGCAGCCGCGCGCCCGTGCATCCGAACGACCACGTGAACCGCAGTCGATCCTCGAACGACACATTTCCGACGGTCATGCATTTGTGCGTGCTGAGGGCGGTGAGAGATCAGCTCGGGCCGGCCGTCGAGACGCTCAGCATGGCGCTACTGTCGCGGTCCGATGCGTTTCACGACCACGTCAAGCTGGGCATGACGCACCTGCAGGACGCGCTGCCGATCACGCTCGGCAGTGAGTTCCGCACCTGGGAGCGGCAGGTCGCAAAGGCCATGGCGGCCCTGCAGCAGCAGGCCGATGCTCTGGCCGAACTGCCGCAGGGCGGCACCGCCAGCGGCAGCGGCGTCAACAGCCAGCTGGGCTTTGCCGAGAAGGTCGCGGACGAGCTCGGCGATTTCGTCGGTCGTCCGCTGCGCCCCAGCGCGCCACCGTCGCACCTGATGGCCTCGCACGACCATTTCGTCGGCCTCTGCGGCACGCTGAACATGCTCGCGACCGCGGTTCTCAAGATCTGCAACGACATCCGGCTGCTGACCTCCAGCCTCGGCGGCAGGCCCGGTATCGCTCTGCCCAGCGAGGGGCTGTCCTTGCCGGGCAAGCGGAATGCGACGGTCTGCGAGTCGATGATCCAGGTGCCGTTCGGCAGGCGGCTGACAGCGCCGGTGTCGCGGCGGACGGTTTTGAGCCGCCGTGCCGGGGTCTCGGCGTAGTCTTCGGTGGCGCGCGCATCCTGCTTGAGGTGCAGATCGACGGTGTAGCGCCCGTCGTGGGCTGCGGCGATTTCGGCGACCGTCCGGTCCGATTGCCGAGGCTCGATGCTCTTGGGTGTCGCACGCGGGGTATGGCCGTCCGGCGATGGCGTGGCCGCCGCGCACCCGCCAATGCCGACGGTGTGTGTTCGCCCATCTGGCCAATGAACCATCTGGTCATTGCGTTGGTCGGAGAACTCGCGCGCCGCGGCCCTCTGTCGCCAGTCCCGCGGGGTGGTCCCGAACCGGCGCTTGAACGCCTTGCCGAAGGCGGAGAGGTCAGAGTAACCGGCGTCGAAGGCGATAGTCCCGATGGACTGCAGGGGCTCGCTCTCGAGCTGGCTGCGTGCACGCATCAGCCGAACGTCGCGGAGGCAACCCGCAACCGTTTGCCCGCGCGCACCGAACATTCGGTAGAGATGCGCTCGCGAGCAACCGACGGCGGCGGCAATGCCCGCGGCCGTCAGATCGTGCCTCCAGGCGTTCAGCTCGATATGGCGGCGAGCGGAGGCGTAGAAGCCGTCTTCCCCAGACGGTTGCTGTTCCGGCGGTGTGCCGAATAGCTTGGCCAGCAATGCAAATGCCACGGCGGTAGCTCCCTGCAATGCAGCCGCGGTCTCGGCCTCATCGAGGCTCTCGCCGTGCTCTGCCAACGCATCCAATTGGGCCAGCAGAATTCGGGACAGACCATTCCGGGGCAGGGGAGTGGGCGCAGAGCCCGCCGGCAGCGGGTCACGGCCGATGGTCTCGACGACCGCCGATCGCGGCAGCGTGAGATAGGCGAGGTCATGGATTGTCGCCGAGCATGTCGCGGCCTGACAGCAATCGAGCAGGACGAGGCCGCTGCCGGTATCCGAATCGTCGACCTGATCCCCCTGGGTTGCGAGCTTGGCGCGACGAATGCAGCCGATCGCAATCATTTCACGGTCGCCGCGGCCGAAGCAGGAGACAACCGGCTCCGCCCGCACGTCGGCGCCGCCACGCGTCTCGTCCCGACGTTCGGACTCCGGGCCGAGATCCGGCCGCTCTGCGCAGGATGCGACGGACTGTTCGCGCCGATACGCCTTCTCCGGCGAGTGGTCGGTAAAGGCCGGGGACTGGAGGGGCGGCCTGCAAGCCTGGGGTTGCGAGCGATCCGACGCCGTCTTCATCCCTGTGCCCCTCAGCCACACCGACACCCCAGAGGTCAGTGCGAGCCTATGATCCGATCCCCGTTAACGCTACGGGAAACCGTAGGGCGATCGGGATTCAGTGTGGCGGCATCGGGATGAATGCCGGCGGCTCGCCCTTCAGGTTCGACCGTCGCCTGATCTCCTCGTCGTCGGCGCCGTGCGGCTTGAGGTAGATGTAGAAGCGGTTTCGCCGCTCGATGATGTCGTCGGTAGGCTCGCTGCTCAGGCTGATCAGCATATCGCTGTCGATTCGCACGTGCATGTAGCCAGGGATGAGCTCGGCCCAGTCCTCGACATCGGCGGAGAACTCCACCTCGTAGTCGTGACCACCAGTCAGCGGGACCACGCCCCAGCCCCTCCCGTCGACCGATTGGGAGGGAACCTCCTGCCACGACAGGCCGGACTGCACGAAGACCCTGACCGGCGTCAGCATCACGTAGATCGGCAATTCCGAGCCGATGTTCTGCATCGTCATGGTCGCCCGGTAGGATATCTGGTCCTGACCCAGCGTTGCGCGAAGCAGCTCGACGTAGAGACGGTTGAATGCCGCACTCTCCAGCTTGAGGCCAGCCACGCGCCGCGCTTCCAAAGTGCGCTGCTGATACCAGCCGATGCCGAAGTCCGCGAGGAAGGCCGCCGCAGCTAAGAACGCGAGGGCCAGCACCGGCTTCGCCCACCACAGGCCGAGGCCGGTTCCCAGCCGGAACCTCACCTCCGACGGCGCCCGCGCCCGGCCCATCGTGGCGGCATGTCGCAGTTCATCCAGCAGTTCGCCGGCGCTGACGGATCGCCCGGCGGTCCGCGTGCCGTCCAGCGCCGCGCGTACCGCATCGAGCCTCGCGGCTCCACCGTTGGTCCTTGCGACGTCCGTCCACAGGCGCCGGATCAGAGCATCCTTGTCCGCCCCCGACAGCGAGGCGAGGTCGGGAAGGGGCGCACCTGGCTCGGCCGGAGGTCTCGCTGGACTGTTCATTGGACGAGCGAGCCGTCGGCAATATGGACGAGGCGGTCGGCCTGTCCGGCCAGCTCGAGGTTGTGTGTCACCAGGACGAGCGTCGTTCCCTCGTCCCGGTTGATGCGAACGAGTTCGGCCATGATCTCGATCTCGGTCTGCTCGTCGAGATCGGAGGTCGGCTCGTCGGCGAGGAGCAGCTGCGGCGCGTTGATCAACGCTCTGGCGATAGACGCCCGGCGCTGCTCTCCCGCGGAGACTTCCGCAGGATAGGCATCGACGTAGCCCGAGAGGCCGAACCTCGCGAGCAGGCCGGCGGCGCGGTCGTACGAGGATCCGACATCGCGACGGCGTCCAAGCACGGCGGGAAGCGCCACATTGTCGATCAGTCGCAATGCCGGCAGCAGACTTGCGGCCTGGAAGACGTAGCCAATCCGCCGATTGCGGAAGTCGGCAAGACCGTCATCGCTCAGCGACCAGATGTCGGTACCGTCCACCCGCACAGATCCAGCGGACGGGCGGCTCAATCCGCCGATCATCGACATCAGCGAAGATTTTCCCGATCCGGAGCGCCCAATGACGGCGGTGTAGGAGCCGTCGGCCACCTCCAGTGAGAGCGCCCTGACCGCGTCGATCGTGCCGCGTTCGGTCGTATAGGTCTTCACGAGATCGCGGCACGAGAGCATTCAGCCCCCACTCCGCATGAGATCGTAGGGGTCGCGGCGGCTTGCCCGCCATGCCGGATAGAGCGCGCCGATCGCACCGGTGGCGGCGGCCAGGACGATGCTGGCGGCCGCGAAGGCGGCCGTCGTCACGCCGTCGAGCCACAGGAAGGGGATGCCCATGTCGCCCAGGCGGTAGACCAGCGAACGCTCGAATCCACGCAGCAGCAGCAGACCGAAGACTACACCAACCACGCCACCGGCGCCGGTGGCCACGAC
>JAEYRQ010000497.1 GCA_023435545.1 Pseudomonadota bacterium
CATCGACGCTGCGCAAGGAACGCACGTCGCGGATGCGGAACCGCAGCTGGGTTCCGGATCAAGTCCGGGACGTACGGCCGTGGGGGCATCGAGGGACCACGCAGCAAGGATTCCGCGGGAGACGACACCCATGACACCTTCCCGATCGGTCAAACTGTTCGGCACCGACGAACCCGTCGGCGAGGCGACCGTGCTGAGCGCGGGTGCATTGAGTGCGACCCTGGAAGGGGGGAACCTTCGCTATATCACCGTGGCGGGGAAGGAGGCGCTCAGGGCGGTTGCCTTTCTGGTGCGCGACCGCAACTGGGGCACCTACAACGCCGAGATCACCAACCTGCTGGTGGCGCAGGATCCTGACGGGTTTATGGTCACCTATGACGCGCTCTGCAAGGACGCCGATCAGGCGCTCAGGTATTCCGCGCGCATCGAGGGGCGGCCGGACGGCACTCTGACCTTCGAGGCGAAGGGCGAGGCGCTGAGCGATTTCGTGACAAACCGCACCGGCTTCGTGGTGCTGCATGCGCTGGACGGCGTGGTGGGGCACCCCCTGACCGTCGAGCACACCGATGGGCGGATCGTCGAGAGCCGCTTCCCCGAACGGATCGATCCCGCCTGCCCGTTCCAGGACATCCGCGCCCTGACGCACGAGATCATGCCGGGCGTGAAGGTGACCTGCCGGATGGAGGGCGACGCCTTCGAGATGGAGGACCATCGCAACTGGATGGATGCCTCCTACAAGACCTATGTCCGCCCGCTGGCGCTGCCCTGGCCCTACACGATCGCAAAGGGCGAAGCCATCGATCAGCGGGTGACGCTGAAGCTCGAGGGGGCACCGTCCTCCTCCGTGCCACCATCCACAGACGATGCCACGACCGTGACCGTCGGCGGCCTCACCGGATCGGCGATGCCGGCGGTCGGGCTGGCAGTGCCGGCCGAACATGCGGCGGCGGCGCTCGAGAAGGCCGACATGATCCGGCGGCTGGGGCCGGCCTTCCTGGTCTGCCATTTCGATCCCCGCAAGGGGCATGGCCGCGCCGAAATGGACGCCTTCTCTCGCCTTGGCGAGGCGACGGGGGCTGAGCTGGTGCTGGAGGCCATCGTCCCCTGCCTCGACGGCGATGGAAAGCCCACCGCAGACCCTGCGGTGCTCAAGCGCGACGTTGCCGCGATCCGCGACGCCGCGGCGGGCGTACCGTTTGCGCGGGTGGCGGTGTCGCCGGCGACCGACCTCAAGTGCACGTTGCCCGGATCGGTGTTCCCCCCGGCGCCAACCTGGGCGCAGCTGTTCCAGGCTGCCCGCGAAGCGTTCCCCGGTGCAATCGTCGGCGGCGGCATGTTCAGCTACTTCACCGAGCTCAACCGCAAGCGGCCGCCGGCCGAACTGCTCGACTTCATCTGTCACACCGGTTCGCCGATCGTGCATGCGGGCGATGATGTGTCGGTGACGGAGACGCTGGAGGCGCTGCCGTCGATCTTCGGCTCTGTGCGCGCTTTCGGCGGCGGCAAGCCGTACTGGGTGTTCCCCACTGCGATCTCCATGCGCGACAATCCCTATGGCGCCGTTCCCGCAGAGAATCCGGACAACATCCGCCAGGCGATGAACCGTGTCGATCCGCGCGAGCGGGGCCTGCTGGGCGCCGCGTGGTACGCTGGATATCTCGCGCACGCCGCGCGGGCGGGCGTCGACGCGGTGACGCTCGGCGCGGCGGCGGGACCATCGGGGGTCGTCTACACGCGCCAGGACCACGCGCAACCCTGGTTCGATGGCGCGCAGCCGGCGGTGATGCCGACCTGGTTCGTCGTTGCAGGACATGCGGCGATGCAGGGTGGCTCTGTGCTGGAGACCTCATCGAGCAGCCCGCGCGACATCCAGGCGCTGGCGAGCGTGCGCGACGGCACCACAGTTCTGTGGCTCTCCAATCTGACCGGCGAGGAACAGCGGGTGAGGGTCGACGGGCTCTCGGGACGGGCAAGTGCCCGGGTGCTCGATGAAGCGACCTTCGAGGCGGCGTGCCGCGATCCGGGCTCGGTTCCTCCGAGGGAGGTCGATCCGGCCGGGATCCGGCTTGCCCCCTATGCGGTCGCAGAAATCGCGTTCGGCTGATCGATCGGCCGTGCGACCGCGCCATAGATGACAGCCTTGCCCCCCATCCCCGCGTCATCCCGGACGTCGCGGTAGCGGCGATCCGGGATCGGGAGGGCAGGGAGGCAGTGTGGAGGCAACCCGATCCCGGCTCTACGCGCTCGCTGCGCTCCGGCCGGGATGACGGGGGTCCTTCAAACAGGTCACGGCAGCAGGTTGCGGATCGCGCCGCAGCCGATGTCGATGTCGCGGACGAGGCTGTCGCGCACCCCGGCGACGTCGCCGGCCTCCAGCGCGCGCATCAGCGCCTCCTGTTCGGTGTTGTTGACCGGCATCGCGCCCGCCTTGCTTAACAGGTTGAAGTAGGGGCTGATCTGGAGCCAGAGCGACTCGATGATGCGGTCGAGCGTCGGCGATCCGGCAACCGAATAAATGCCAAAGTGGAATGCGCGGTTCGCCCTCAGGAACGCCCTGGCGTCACCCTCGGCGACCGCGCGCGTCATCTCGGCGAGGTGGCGGCGCAGATCTGCGAGGCAGGGCTCAGCCATGCCCGCGGCCGCCCATCCGGCGGCGAGCGGCTCGATCTCGCGGCGCACCCGATGCAGGTCGTCGAGCCTTGCCGCCGAGAGCGGCGGGATGCCGATGGACCGCCCGGAGACGACTGTCAGCACATTGGCGGCCGCCAGCCGCTTGAGCGCCTCGCGCACCGGCATGCCGCTGGTGCCGAAGGCGTCCGCCAGGCCCTGGATGGTAACGAGTTGGCCGGGCGCGATGTCGCCGTCGAGGATCAGATCGGTCAGCCGGCGATAGACCTCGTCCTGCAAGGTCTCGCGCGGAATCGGACCCGCGCCCGGCAGGTCGAAGCGGCGTGCGGTCGTGCCAGTCATCCAGTCCTCGGAAGTCGCATGGATCATCATCCATACGCCGTCGCGCCGTGCATGAACAGCGTGGGCGGGCGCGTTCCGGGTATGCGC
Organism: Pseudomonadota bacterium; assembly: GCA_023435545.1. GTDB lineage: Bacteria > Pseudomonadota > Alphaproteobacteria > Rhizobiales > Tepidamorphaceae > Tepidamorphus. Next base: position 3,058 of record JAEYRQ010000497.1, read on the forward strand.
GGCCGCCGGGAATCCGCTACCGTCCCGCCGACCGTCGCCAGATGATCGTGGATGCCGATGCCGTCCGTTCCCGCCTCCGCCGGCCGAATTTCGTCGAAGACCGCGCGGCGCATTGCGCTCGCCGCGCAGGGGTTCGCCGACCGGCGGCCGTCCGCCGAGGTGTCGGCCCGCCACCTGACGAAGGTCATCGACCGGGTCGGGCTGATCCAGATCGACTCGGTCAATGTGCTGGTGCGCTCGCACTACCTGCCGCTGTTCTCGCGGCTGGGTCCCTATGCCCACGACCAGCTCGACCGGCACGCCTATCGCAGGCGGCGGCTGTTCGAATACTGGGGACACGAGGCGTCGCTTATCCCCGTCGAGCTGCAGCCGCTGATGCGCTGGCGCATGGCGCGGGCGCGGGCCGGGCAAGGGATCTACAAGGGCCTCGCCCAGTTCGGCAAAGAGCGGCGCGACTTCATCGAAGCAGTGCTCGCCGAGATCGCCGAACGGGGACCGCTCGGCGCCGGTGAACTGGGCGACGGGGGCAAGTCCAGCGGCGGCTGGTGGGGCTGGAGCGATGGCAAGCTGGCGCTCGAATGGCTGTTCTGGGCGGGACTGGTGACGACTGCGACCCGCCGCAACTTCGAACGGCTCTACGACCTGCCGGAGCGGGTGCTGCCTGCGGATGTTCTCGCGACACCGACGCCGGACGAGGCCGATGCGCGGCGCGAACTGCTGCGGATCGCCTCGCGATCGCTGGGGATCGCCACCGAGCGCGACCTGCGCGACTATTTTCGGCTGCCGGTCGCCGGCACCGCCGAACGCATCGGCGAACTGGTCGAGTCCGGCGATCTTGTCCCGGTCGAGGTCGCGGGCTGGAAGCAGCCGGCCTATCTCGCTCCGGGCGCACGCACGCCACGCAAGGTCGAGGCGCGGGCGCTGCTGTCGCCCTTCGATTCTCTTGTCTGGGAGCGGGACCGGGCCGAGCGGCTGTTCGGCTTCCGCTATCGTATCGAAATCTACACGCCGGCCGAGAAGCGGGTGCACGGCTATTATGTGCTGCCGTTCCTGCTGGGCGAGAGTCTCGTCGCGCGCGTCTGCCTCACGGCGGACCGGGCGGCAGGGGTGCTTCGCGTCAATGCAGCGCACGGCGAGGTCCATGCCGAGCCGGAGGCCATAGCCCCGCCCCTGGCGGAGGAACTGGGGCTGATGGCGGAGTGGCTCGGGCTGGCGGGCGTGGAGGTGCAGCCCTCCGGCGACCTCGCCCCGGCGCTGCGGGCGGCGCTCCCTTGAGCCTCGCCGCCCGCATTAGACGAGGGGTTACATTTCGACGTCGAAGCGGATGATCTGCGAGGGTCCGCTCTTCAGCGGAAAAGGTCGAAGTTCCTGGCCGGAATTCCTGCTGAGACTGGCCTCGCCATAGCAGAATACAAGAATGTAGCCCTCAACCGGCTTCTCGGAGTCGGCCTTGTCGAAATGGAACGGCACATTCATCGCGCAATCGTTGCCGACGGCCAACGTCTGACCCTGCTGAGAGTAGTAGCGACCCTGCCCGGTCACATGTCGGAAGTCGGCTCCGCAATAGCAGGTCGTCAGTCCCTGCGTCTTCCTCCGCACGATCCCCCTGACACGGAACCCACCGCGGGCATCCACCACCGCTTCCGGGGTCGAGGCGGTTGGTTGAACCGGCTGCTGCTTCCACAGTTCGTAGCCGCTGTTGGAGGGCCGATCGGCGGGTTGTGCTGCAGCGATGGATATAAGAGCCTGCAAGACGAAAAGGCAGCCCGTCAGACTGCCGAGCAATCCCTTGAGCATGTACGCCTCCCGAAACGCATTGACGTGTCCGGTGGGGTCGCACAGAGCGCGGCCACACCGCGCAGAGGATATCATCAGCGGTCGCGTCTTCCCTAACGGAAGCTTGCGCCGCCGGCAGCGGTAAGGAACGGGGGAAGGGCCGGCAGGTTAGCTCGCCTTGCGCACGAACCTTTGATTGCCCGCGAGCGCATCGTGGCCAGCAGCGCGACGTCGACATGTCTATCTTTTCCGCCGAGATTGGAGGTTGAAGATGATCAGCAGGCGACATTTCTGTGCAGCAGGCATCGGCGGTCTCGCCGCGCTCGGTCTGTCGGCCCGGCAGTCGGAAGCCGCGTTTCCCGTGACCAGGAGCGATGCCGAATGGCGCAAGCTGCTGACGCCGGAGCAGTATCGCGTGCTGCGCCAGGAAGGCACCGAGCGGGCCTGGACGAGCCCGCTGGACAAGGAGAAGCGCGCCGGCACCTACCATTGCGCCGGCTGCGAGCAGGCGCTGTTCTCCTCGCAGACCAAGTATGACAGCGGCACCGGCTGGCCGAGCTTCTACGCGCCGATCGGCGGTGCGGTCGGAACGAAGCCGGACCGCGGCATCTTCGGCACGCGCACCGAGGTGCACTGCAGTCGCTGCGGCGGCCATCTCGGGCACGTCTTCGATGATGGGCCGCAGCCGACCGGGAAGCGCTACTGCATGAACGGCGTGGCGATGACCTTCCGACCCGCGGGAGCCTGATGAGCATGAGACCCAGGATTGCGTGGCTGCAATCGGGCCTGGCCGGACTGGTGCTGGCCGCCGCCCTCGCACAGACATCCGCCGCACAGGCCGCCCAGGCGGCAGCCGTATTCGCAGGCGGCTGCTTCTGGTGCATGGAGGAGCCGTTCGACCGGCTTCCTGGCGTCGTCTCGACCACCTCGGGCTATATCGGCGGACGCGTCGCCAATCCCACCTACCGGCAGGTGACGACCGGCACGACGGGGCACGTCGAGGCGGTGCGCGTTGTCTATGACCCCTCGCGGGTGTCGTACGAGACGCTGCTCGACGTCTTCTGGCGCAATGTCGATCCATTCGACGGCGGTGGCCAGTTCTGCGACCGCGGCAGCCAGTACGCCAGCGCGATATTCGCGCTCGACGCTGATCAGCGGCGTGCTGCCGAAGCCTCGAAGCAGGCCGTCGCCAAGCGCTTCGGCAAGCCGGTGGCGACGACGATCCGCGCTGCCGCGACCTTCAATCCGGCGGAGGACTACCACCAGAACTACTACCGCACCAATGCGCTGAAATATAAATTCTATCGCAGCCGCTGCGGCCGCGACGCGCGCCTCCAGGCGCTGTGGTAGGCCGGCGCACGTCAGGGTTATCGCCGCTTCGCCAGCGTTTCCTTGTTGCGAAAGCTCCCAGTCGCTCCGACTTTGCTGGAGCGCTGTCGACCGTGCGCTGCTTGATCATCGTCGGTCATTCGAGCAATAGATCGGTCTGAACCGAGACCGCACGATCCATGACTGCCGCAACGACAGCCGCATGGCGCTTCTGCGTCGCCCCCATGATCGATTGGACCGATCGCCATTGCCGGTACTTCCATCGGCTGCTGACCCAGCGTGCCCGGCTCTATACCGAGATGGTGACCGCGCCGGCGATCCGGCACGGCGATCCCGAGCGGCTGCTCGCCTTCAGCCCCGAGGAGCAACCGGTCGCCGTACAGCTGGGCGGCTCGGACCCTGACGAACTCGCCGAGGCGGCGCGGATCGCCGAGGGCTACGGATATGTCGAGGTCAACCTCAATGTCGGCTGCCCGTCGGATCGGGTGCAGTCCGGACGCTTCGGCGCCTGTCTGATGGCCGAGCCGGATCTGGTGGCGCGCTGCGTCGCCGCGATGAAGGCAGCCGTCTCGGTGCCGGTGACGGTGAAGTGCCGGCTCGGCATCGACGACCAGGACATCGAGGCGCCGCTGGATGCCTTCGCCGCGATTGTTCGCGATGCCGGCGCGGATCTCCTGATCGTCCATGCCCGCAAGGCCTGGCTGAAGGGGCTCAGCCCCAAGGAGAACCGCGAGATTCCCCCTCTCGACCACGGCCGCGTGCATCGCCTCAAGCGGTCCTTCCCGGATCTGCCGATCGTGATCAACGGCGGGATCGGCTCGCTAGACGAGGCGATCGAGCACCTTGCCGATGTCGACGGGGTGATGCTCGGACGCGCCGCCTATCAGCGGCCGGCGCTCCTGGCGGACGTCGATGCCCGCATCCACGGCGTGGCCGGACCCGGTCCGGATCCGGTCGACGTTGTCGAGGCCTATGCCGACTATGTCGCGTCGATGCACGCAGCCGGGGTGCCGCTCCACCATCTTACCCGGCCGCTGCTCGGCCTGTTCCACGGCGCGGCCGGCGCGCGCACCTGGCGGCGGCTCCTGACCGTCGACGCGCAGCGGCCGCAAGCCTCTCCCCGTCTCCTCCACGAGGCGCTGTCGGTCGTGACCGGCGCCGCGCGGTCGGACGCCGCCTGACCCCACGCCGCGGAGGACATTGCGACATGCAGATCGTCGCGTCGAATGGCGAGTTGCTCGCGCTCGCCCTGGCACTGATCGCCTCCGGCGCAATAGCCGGCGTGCTCGCCGGCATGTTCGGCATCGGCGGCGGCGCCGTCATCGTGCCGGTGCTCTATCAGTTCCTGCTGATGCTGGATGTCGATTCCGACATCTGCATGCACGTCGCCATCGGCACGTCTCTCGGC
>JAEYRQ010000617.1 GCA_023435545.1 Pseudomonadota bacterium
TCGCCCGCGGCGACGCCGTCGTCGCGCTCGAGGCCGGCGACTGCGCACCCCTCACACGGCTGGCGAACGGTTCTGCCCACCTGACCATCGCTCAGGGAGACATCTGCGACACTGAGGTCGTGGACACCCTGTTCGCGCGCCATGGCCCTCGTGCGGTCATCCACTGCGCGGCCGTCGTCGGCGTCATTGCCTCGCTCGAGGCCCCGGCGCGCCTGTTCCGCGTCAACGTCGAGGGGTCGATCAACCTGTTCGAGGCAATGGTCCGGCACGGGACCGGCCGGATGATCCATCTCTCCTCCGAGGAGATCTACGGCGCATTCCAGTCGGACCGCATCGACGAGGATCACGTCCAGAACCCCCTCCACGCCTACGGCATCAGCAAGGCGGCGGTCGAGCATCTGGGGCGGAGTTACCAAGCCGAGCACGGGCTCGAGTGCGTCAACGTTCGCACCTCATGGGTCTATGGGCCGGACTTCCCGCGCGACCGCGTACCGATCAGCATGGCCCGCGCCGGCGCGCGCCGGCAGCCCCTGCACGTGCAGGGCGGCGCGGAGGAGCGGATCGATCATACCTACCTGGACGACGCGGTCGCCGGCGTCATCGGGGCGCTCGACTGCGAGACCCACGCGCATGATGCCTATCACGTGGCCAGCGCTTCCTGCCCGTCGCTCGCGGAGATCGCCGCCATCCTCGGCGAGCTCGATCCGCAGGCGCCGCCGATCACGGTGGGGCCGGGGCCCTACCGCCATGCCGGCCGGGTGGCGATGCCCCGCAAGGGCGCGCTCGACTGCGCGCGGGCGGCTGCCGCATTCGGGTACGCACCAAGATTCGACATCCGGACCGGGCTCGACGCGACGCTCGCGGCCGAGCGGGCGGCGCTGGCCAGACGGGAGACTGTGAATGGGTAAGCTGCTCGTCACCGGCGCGATGGGCCATGTCGGCTACGAAACCGTCCGCCAGGCGGCTGCGGGCGGCATCCCCGTCGTCGCGCAATACATGTCGACGTTCCGCAAGGAAGACGCCGAGGCGCTCGGACCGGGCGTGACTTGGGCGCAGTGCGATCTCGCCGACTCGTTCGGGCTGACCATGCTGGCGGCTGAACACGATATCGATGGGTGCATCCACACGGCCGCCGTTCCCAATGACGTGCTGGCCATTCCACAGCCGCTGAAGGCCTTCCAGAGCAACGTCGCGGCGACAGGACTGATGCTGGAGACCGCGCGCCGGCTGAAGTGGCGGCGCTTCGTCTTCGTCTCCACCGGTTCGGTGTTCCAGTCGCTCCCCGATGCGGTCACGCCGGTTCTCGAGGATGCCGCGCCGACGCCAAAGTCGCTCTATGCTGTCACCAAACGGTCCTCGGAGATGCTGGTCGGTGTCTATGCAGCGACCTACGGCCTGTCGGCGGCGACCGTGCGCATCTCCTGGATCTACGGGCCGCCACTGGTGCCGCCGGTCTATGACGGGCCGCGCGGGCCGATCCCGGAGTATCTGCGCCGGGCATTGCGCGGCGAACGGATCGACGAACCGTCGGGCGGGGAGTTCGCCGCGAGTTTCACCTACGTTCCCGACTGCGCCGCCGGCCTCCTTGCAATGTGGGAGGCCGATACGCTCCGCCACGACACCTATCATCTCGGCTCCGGCCGCAACTACACGGCCTTCGAGGTCGCGGATGCCGTGCGCAAGGCGGTGCCGGGCGCGCAGGTCGAGGTCGGGCCGGGTTCGGTGCCCTGGAGCGACACCACGGTGATGCGCGGTCCCCTCGCCTGCTCCCGGATGGCGGATGAACTGGGGTTCCGTCCGGCCCACGACCTCGACGCCGGCGTCGCCGCCTTCGCCGAGTGGATGCGCGCCAATCCCGGACGCTGGAACAGCGGTGGCGCCCGTGGCTGAGTCCGAATTCGATGTTGCCATCGTCGGCGCCGGCGCTGCCGGCATGACGGCCGCCGCCACCGCCGCCGCCAAGGGCCTCAAGGTCGTCATCGTCGAGAAGACGCCCTTCGTCGGCGGCAATACCAGCTTCGCCGGCGGCATGGTCTATAACCCCGACAATGCGAAGATGGCCGAGGCCGGCAAGCCCGACGATCCGGCCGCCGCGCTGCGCTATCTCGATCTCGCGGTGCCGACAGAGGACGGCCGCGACGCGCGGGCGCTGTTCGTGCGCAAGGGGCGGGAAGCCATCGACTTTCTCGAGGCGAACACCGCCGTCCGGCTGAAGCCGGTGCTGTTCTACCCGGACTACTACCCGGATCTGGAGGGTGCGCGGGAGGGCCTGCGGGTGCTCGAACCCGTCGCCTTCGATGCCTCGACTCTCGGGCGATGGTTCCCGTGCCTGCGCCCGCCGATCCCCGAGTTCACGATCCTCGGCGGAATGATGGTCGCCCGCGAGGACCTGCCGCACTTCCGCAACGTCTGGCGTTCAGCTCGCTCCTTCCTGCGCGTCGCCCGGCTGGTGGCAGAGCACGGGCTGCAACGTCTGCGCCATCATCGCGGCTCGCGCCTGGTGCTGGGCAACGCCCTCGCGGGACAACTGCTGAAGTCACTGCTCGATCGCGGCGTGACGATCCTCACCGAATGCCGCCCGCTGGAGGTGGTGGTCGAGCAGGACCGCGTCACCGGCCTGCGCGTCGCGGACGCAGAGGGTGAGCGCGTCATTGGGGTCGTGCGCGGCGTGATGCTGGCCACCGGCGGGTTCTCGCATGGCGCCGAGAAGCGCAAGTCGCTGCTGCCGCCGCAGGCGAGCGGCGAGAGCCCCTTCGCACCCGGCTCGACCGGCGACGGTCTCGATCTCGGTACAGCGGCAGGCGGTACCGTGGCGACCGGCAATGCCCACAACGCCTACTGGAGCCCGGCCTCCGTCTACGTGCGCGCGGATGGCCGCAGGGTCGTCTATCCGCACACGGTGACGGACCGCGGCAAGCCCGGATCGCTGGTGGTCAACAGGGCCGGCAAGCGCTTCACCAGCGAGGCTGTCTCCTACCACCGCTTCGGCGAAGCGCTGCTGCGCGAGGGCAACCTGCCGGCCTGGATCGTTTGCGACAGTGCCTTCATCTGGAAGTACGGCCTCGGCGCGATCATCCCCTTCACCCGCAATCTCGAGCCGTTCCAGCAGGCCGGCTACCTGACCACCGCCGACAGCCTGGCCGACCTCGCCCGCCGCCTTGGCATCGACGAGGCGGGATTCGCCGCAACCATGCAGCGCTTCAACGCCGACGCGACGGCCGGCAAGGACACCGAGTTCGGCCGCGGGGAGGACGTATACTCGCGTTACCTGGGCGATGCGGAGCATGGCCCCAATCCCTGCCTCGCGCCTCTCGTGAAGCCGCCGTTCCACGCTATCGAGCTTGTTCTCAGCGACCTCGGCACGACGGCGGGCCTCGTCACCGACATCGATTGCCGGGTGCTGGATCGTGACGGGGATCCGATCGCCGGCCTCTACGCGATCGGCAACGACATGCAGTCGATCATGCGCGGCCACTATCCGGGTCCCGGTATCACGCTCGGCCCGGCGCTGACCTTCGGCTATCTCGCCGCCTGTCATGTCGCGGGGAACAGGGGATGAGGCGCATCGCCGTCACCGGCGCATCGGGCCTGCTCGGCTCCTATGTCACGGCGGCCGTCGGGGCGGAGACGGAGGTGATCGGCATCGACGTGAGGCCGCCGAAGGCGGGCCATCGCCATGTCGAGGCCTCGATCCTCGATCAGCCGGCGCTCATCCGGGCGTTCAATGGTGCCGACTGCGTGCTGCACATCGCTGCCGCCCCCAATATCGGCTCGGCGCCGCCGCAGCGGATCGTCGAGCTCAATGCGCTCGGCACCTGGAACGTGCTCGAGGCAGCCCTGCAGGCGGGCGTGCGCCGGGTGGTGCTGTGCTCGACCGACAGCGTGATGGGCAACACGGTCTGGCCCGACTTCTACTGGTGCCCGGAGGCGCTGCCCGTCGCCGAGGACCATCCGCTCAAGCCGGCGGACCCCTATGCGCTGTCGAAGCTGATGGCCGAGGAGGCCGGGCGCAGCTATTCCCGCCGAGGCCTCGAGGTTCTCGCGCTCAGGCCGGTCTTCATCCTGTTCCCCTCGATGATCGCCGAGGCGAGGGCCCGCAATGCCGACCCCGCCGGCTACCGGGGGCCGTGCGCCGGCGGTCATGTGGCGGCCGGCGGCGGATTGTGCTGGCATCACGTCGATCCGCGCGACGTGGCGGAGGGCTTCCGGCTGGCGATCGACAGCCCGTGGCAGGGCTTCGCGGCCTATTGGCTCGCCGCGCCCTCTACCCTGCATCCGCTGCCGACACTGGAGCGCCTCGCCCAGGTCTTTGCCCGTCTGCCTGACGCCATCGACCATGACCTCTACACCCGCAACCCCTATGCGCCGATGTTCGACACACGCCGCGCGGCCGAGCATCTCGGCTGGCGTCCCCGCCACGACCACCGCGTCGCCGTCACCGGCGCAGAAAGGACAGACGCATGACCATCAGTCACGTTCGTGCCGGTCACCTTCGCGACAGGGACGTGCCCTGGCAGGACATGCTGGGCGACACCCGCCGCAAGATCCTCGTCTACGAGCCGCAGATCCTCGTCATGCGCAACGCCTTCCGGACCGGCCAGGCTGGACCGCTGCACAGCCATCCGCATGTCCAGGCGAGCTACGTGGTCACCGGCCGCTTCGAGATCACCATCGACGGCACGACCGAGGAACTCGGACCCGGCGACAGCTTCCTCGTCCGGTCGGGACTTCCGCACGCGGCGAAATGCCTCGAGGCCGGCGAGATCATCGAGGTATTCACGCCGATCCGGGAGGATTTCCTCGGGTGACCGTCCGCCGGTCACCACGCGACCGAATGCATGGACAGGTGGCGCGGCGGAATTGAATCCGGGACGCCTCGATCAGGCGAGGCGAGTGTTGCCTTTGATCAGGTCTGCCAGTCAAGGGCGGGGTCCAACTAGGCTCGAACTAAGCCCTTGCCTTTCGATATGTCACCGAGGATCAAGATTCTTGTGTATACTCGACCACGTTCCGCATCGAACAAGGACTGTTTCTCCTCGCAGTGACTGGAAGCAGGAACGCGATTGTGAATCGGCTCGATGTGAGCCTTCCACGCGGTAGAGCGAGAAAAGGGAGCAAGCCAGTGAATTCGACCGAAACACGCAGCTATTCGAGCACTTTGGCTCTGATCATCTCAATCATCGCGGTGATCGTGGCCGGCTATGCGGCATGGAGCGTCCGCGAACTGTCCAATACCATCGCGGGGGCGACGACCCAGATCTCCGACGTTGCCTCGCAACAGGGAACCGCAGCCTCCGACCTCTCCTCGGTAAGAGATGCGACGGCCGAGCTCGAGGCAGCGCTGGGTGAAGCCCGAGAAGCCGTGTCGGCGGCGCGAGGCGAGATCGAGAGCCTCGCTGCCCGGATCGATGCTCTCGAGCAATCGGCTGCGCAGTAAGGCAGTCACGCCGCCCCTGGAGAGGAGACAGGGAGTGTGGTTGACCTCCGCCTTTGAGTCGCCGAAGCGGAAGCGACGCGGCGGAGAGACTGCTTGGCTCTCCGATGGTGTGCAGCGGCGCCTCAAGCGCCCGGCGATCTCGACTGTCGGGAAGGATCACCCCTCCCGGTAATAGTAGCTGTAGCCGTTGATCGCCGGCGCGCCGCCGAGATGGGCGTAGAGAATGCGGGAGCCTTCCGGGAAGAACCCCTTGCGCGTCAGGTCGATCAGGCCCTGCATGGACTTGCCCTCGTAGACTGGGTCCGTGATCATCGCCTCCGTGCGGGCGGCGAGCCGGATCGCCTCGTTGGTCTCCTCCGAGGGAACACCGTAGGCCGGATACGCATAGTCCGGATTGATCACGATCTCGTCGTCGCGCACCTTGCGCCCTAACCCGACCAGCTCGGCGGTGCCGTCGACGATCGTGCGCACCTGCGCCCGCGTCTGGTCGGACGTGCCGGAGGCGTCGATGCCGATCACGCGGTCCGCCCTGCCCTGCGCGGCGAAGCCGACGATCATGCCGGCCTGGGTCGAGCCGGTGACGACACAGACGATGATGTAATCGAAGCGGAAGCCGAGCTCGGCCTCCTGCTCGGCCACCTCCTCGGCGAAGCCGACATAGCCGAGCCCGCCGAGCCTGTGCACCGAGGCGCCGGCCGGGATCGGATACGGCTTGCCACCAGCCTCCTCGACCGACCGGATGGCGTCCTCCCAGCTCCTGCGGATGCCGATGTCGAAGCCGTCGTCCACCAGCCGGCTGTCGGCGCCCATCAGCCGGGTCATCAGGATGTTGCCGACCCGGTCGTAGACGGCATCATAGTGCGGCACCCACTTCTCCTGGATCACCACGCACTTCATGCCGATCTTGGCGGCCGTCGCCGCGACCATGCGGGTGTGGTTCGACTGAACGCCACCGATTGAGACCAGCGTGTCGGCGCCCGACGCGATCGCATCGGGAACGATGTATTCGAGCTTGCGCAACTTGTTGCCGCCCATGGCGAGGCCCGAATTGCAGTCGTCGCGCTTGGCGTAGACCTGCACGCCACCGCCGATCGCCGCGCTCAGACGCGGCAGATGCTCGATCGGGGTCGGGCCGAAAGTAAGGGGATAGCGTTCGAACTTCGCCAGAAGGGACATCACGGGCTCCAATGTTGACGTTCACCGGAGACTAGGCGATCTGGCGTGAGAGGTGCTTCCGAAGTTGACACGCTCGACAGCATAGAACGTTATCCAGGACGCCCTTTTTTTGCGCCTTGTTTCGAAGCGGAACTGGGAAATGGATGATTCTTCCAGTCGGTCGCTCGACCGCGTCGATCTTCGCATCCTGAGGACCCTCCAGGCCGAGGGGCGGCTGTCGAATGCCGAGCTGGCGGCGCGGGTCAGCGTCAGCGCCGCGACCTGCCACCGGCGCACCCAGCGGCTGTTCGACGAAGGCTACATCACCGGCGTCAGGGCCGAGGTGTCGCCAGCCGCGGTCGGCCTCGGCGCGCTGGTGATGGTCGGCGTCGTGCTCGACCGCTCCACCCCGGACAGCTTCGCCGCGTTCGAGGGCGCCGTGCTGGAGCTCAAGGAGGTGCTGGACTGCAATCTGGTCGCGGGCGATTTCGACTATCTGCTGAAGATCCGGGTGCGCGACATGGCGGACTTCAACAAGCTTCACGGGCAGAAGCTGATCGGGCTGCCTGGCGTCAGGCAGACGCGTACCTTCTTCGTCATGAAGGAGGTGAAGGAGAACGCGCGCCTGCCGTTCTGAGCAACCCGGCTCAGCGCCGGACTGATTGCGCCGCCGGCGTGACTTTACGTAAGATAGGTCACGTCGGGTGGCGGCAGAGCCGAATTGGCTAGTGGCGGGTCTCGCCGTAGGCTTGGCCTCAACGACAAGATGACGATGAGGGGGCGCCGGAGCGGGTCGCCACTGCGGCGGCCAAACGGCGATCAGCGCATGCGGTTCCGGCTCCAGTTCAGCGTGGCGGTCGCCTTCACGGTCCTGTCGGTCATCGTCCTCGGAGTGGCGATCGGGCTCTTCTACTACAGCAACCGGAACCTGGCGCTGGAGACCGCGCGCTCGGCTATGGGAGATGCCCGCGCCAAGACCGACGCCGCGCTGCTCAACGTGGTCGCAACCGTCGGCCGGTCGGTCGAAATGCTGGCGATCCTCGTGCGCACCTTTCCAGACGACATTCGCGGCACTGAGGGCATGCAGGTCGTCGAAACCCGTATCGACGGGGTGGCTGAGATCTTCAGCGCATTCTACGCGTTCGACGCCGGGGGCGAGTTCTATCAGGTCATGCGGCTTCCGGTGGGGGTGGAGACGTTCGGGCCGTCCGACGCGCCTGTGCCGCGTGGCGCAACGCGCGTGTTCCGAACGGTGGAGGAGAGTCGCGCCGGCGGCAGCGACACGTTCACCTACCTTTCGGAATCGGGAGAGATCCTTGGGAAGAACCATTCGGCGGAGGCCTTCGACCCCCGGGAGCGGCCATGGTACATCCAGGCATCGGAAGCCGAGACTCTGGTCGTCAGTCCGGTCTACGTGTTCAACAGTACGGGGCGTCCGGGCATCACGTTCTCCAAGCGGGGCGTCGACGCGGACGGGCGCCTGCTGGGCGTCGTGGGCGTCGACATGTCCCTCGACCGGATCGCTGAGATCCTCGACGATATTCGCATCGGGGAAGCAGGCGAGGTCTTCCTTCTCGACCGTACGGGCAAGC
>JAEYRQ010000628.1 GCA_023435545.1 Pseudomonadota bacterium
ATCTACGACCCGAAGCAGGAGATCAGCTATCACCGCGAGTTCATGGTGTTCTTCCGCCCCGGGGACATCGTGAAGTGGAAGCCGATCGACCGCGCCGAATACGACGACACCGTCGCCGCGGTGGAGGCCAACCGCTACACGCCGAAAGTGCGTGAGGTGACGTTCGACCTCGACGAGTTCAACAAGGACATCGACGCCTACAACCACAAGCTCGAGGGAGTGCTCAATGGCCATTAAAGTCATAGCCCCCGGGCTCGCCACCACCGTCCAGGATCTCGGCCGGCCCGGCTACTACCATCTCGGCATTCCCCTCTCTGGCGCGATGGATCGCTACGCGCTTGCCTGCGCCAATTTGCTGGTCGGCAACGAGGAGGGAGCGGCCTGCCTCGAATGCGTGTTCATGGGGCCGGAACTGGAGTTCACACAGGATGCCGTCGTCGCGGTCACCGGCGCGGACCTGCCGCCGAAGGTCGACGGCGAGGAGCGCGAGGCCTGGACGTCGTTCCCGGTGAAAGCCGGCCAGAAGCTCTCCTTCGCCTTCCTCAAGGCTGGCGCGCGCGCCTACATCGCGGTTTCCGGCGGCATCGACGTGCCGGTGGTGCTGGGAAGCCGCTCGACCTATGCGATCGGCGCCCTGGGCGGCTACGAGGGCCGCGCCATCGCGGCCGGCGACACCCTTCCTGTGGGCTCCGGGTCCGGCAGGGCCGGCCGCTCGGTGGCGCCGGCGATGCGGCGCATGCCCGGCAAGCCGGCCGAACTCCGCATGTTGCCCGGCCTCTACTGGCACCGGATCACGGCCGAGGCAGGCAAGCACTTCTTCGCCGACACCTGGAAGGTCGCGCCCGAATGCGACCGGATGGGATACCGCTTCCGGGGCGGGCGGCCGCTGGATTTCGTGCCGCGCGAGCAGCCGTTCGGTGCGGGCTCCGATCCCTCCAACATCGTCGACGCCTGTTATCCCTACGGCTCGGTCCAGGTGCCGGGCGGCACCGAGCCGATCGTGCTGCACCGCGACGCGGTCTCGGGTGGCGGCTACTTCATGCTCGGAACGGTCATCTCCGCCGACATGGACCTGATCGGCCAGATGCAGCCGCACACCGAGACCCGCTTCGTAGAGGTGGACATGGCGACGGCGCTGAAGGCGCGCCACGACCGCGAGGCCGGGCTGCAGAAGGTGCGCGACGCTCTCGGCTGAGCGGCCCGCAGGCCCGGTAACGGGAGCGGGGGGAGGACTGCAGGCGGCTTGGTCAATGCTGCGGCGCCGCAGGCGCTGCGCGCGGGAGGTATCGGCATGAACTGGATCGGCAAGCCGCTTCGTCGCAAGGAGGACCGGCGCTTCATCACCGGCGCCGGCACCTATGTCGCCGACGTCGCGGCGCGGCTGCCCGGCGTCGCCCACCTGCACATCGTCCGCTCCCCACATGCCAACGCCGAGATCCGGGCGATCCGCACCGAGCGCGCCCGCCAGCAGCCGGGTGTGCTCGACATCTTCACCGGCGCCGACCTCGATGCGGCGGGTATCGGCGGCCTGCCCTGCGCCTGGCCGGTGCACTCCTCCGACGGCACCCCGATGGCGGCCCCCGTTCATCCGGTGCTCGCCACTGCCGAGGTGCTGCATGTCGGCGATCCTGTGGTGGCGGTGGTGGCCGAGACGCTCGCCGAGGCGGAGGCGGCCGCAGAACTGGTCGAGATCGACTATGTGGCGCGGCCGAGCCACACCGATCTGGCCACCAGCCTCGATCCCGGCGTGCCGACGGTGCACCCTGCGCTCAGAGGCAATCTCTGCTTCGACTGGTCGCTCGGCGATGCCGGCCGCGTGGGCGAGCTCATGGCGGGCGCCGACCACGTGGTCGAGGTCGATCTCGTCCAGAACCGGGTCAATGCCAGCCCGATGGAGACGCGCGGCACGGTCGGCTTCTACGAGCGCGGGCGCGACGAGTACACGCTGTACACCTCGAACCAGAACCCGCACCCGATACGGGTGATGCTGTCGGCGAGCACGATGAAGATCCCCGAGGAGAGGATCCGGGTGATCTCGCCGGATGTCGGCGGCGGCTTCGGCATGAAGATCTACCACTACAACGAGGAGGTTCTGGTCCTGTTCGCCGCGAAGCGGACCGACCGGCCGGTGCGCTGGATCGCCAGCCGCTCCGAGGCCTTCCTCGCCGACACCTATGCCCGCGACCATGTGACCAAGGCCCGGCTCGGCCTCGACGCGGACGGGCGCTTCGTCGCGCTCCAGGTCGACACCATCGCCAACATGGGCGCCTATCTCTCCACCTTCGCCCCCGCGATCCCGACCTTCTTCTACGGCAACCCGTTCCCCGGCCCCTACGCACTGCGCGACGTCCACGTGCATGTGCGCGCGGCCTTCACCCACACGACGCCGGTCGATGCCTATCGCGGCGCCGGCCGGCCGGAGACCACCTACGTGCTGGAGCGGATCGTCGAGGCGGCCGCGGCGAAGCTCGGCATGGACCCGTTCGAGATCCGGGCGAGGAACCTGATCCAGCCGGCGCAGATCCCCTATCGGACGCCCTTCCTGTGGACCTACGATTCCGGCGACCTGCCGAAGGCGCTCGCCGTCTGTCGGGAAGCCGGCGATCTGGCCGGGTTTGCCCGGCGGCGGAAGGAGTCGGAGAAGAGGGGCCTCAGGCGCGGTCTCGGCATCTCCTTCTACATGGAGGCCTGCGGCATGGGCCCCTCCGAGATGCTGATCGAGCAGGGCTGCGGCGGCGGCCAGTACGAGGTCGCAGTGGTGCGTGTCAGCCCGACCGGCGGGGTGACGGTACTGACCGGCAGCCACACCCACGGACAGGGCCACGAGACCGCCTTCGCCCAGCTCGTCGCCGAGGAGACCGGGCTCGATCCCGCCGATATCGAGATCGTCCACGGTGACACCGCCAAGGTGCCCTACGGCATCGGCACCTACGGCTCGCGCTCGCTGGCGGTCGGCGGCAGTGCGCTCCTCGGCTCCACCCGCAAGGTGATCGCCAAGATGAAGCGGATCGCCGCTCACATGCTCGACTGCGATCCCGAGGACGTGTCGCTGGAGGACGGCGTGTTCCGGGCGCCACCGAAGAACCGTACGCTGACATTCGCCGAGGTCGCCGGGCGCGCCTATGCGCCGGCCGGCTATCCCGACGGGCTCGAGCCGGGGCTGGAGGAGACGACCTACTACGACCCGGAGGCCTTCACCTTCCCCTATGGCTGCCATCTGGTCGAGGTAGAGGTGGATCCGGCGACCGGCTCGGTCTCGGTCGAGCGCTATCTGGCCGTCGATGATTTCGGCCGCCTGGTCAATCCGATGATCGTCGAGGGCCAGATCCACGGCGGCGCCGCCCAGGCGATCGGCCAGGCGACGCTGGAGGGTTGCCGATACGATCCCGACAGCGGGCAACTGCTGACCGGCACCTTCATGGACTACGCCATGCCGCGCGCCGGCGACGTGCCCCCGATCGAGTTCCATGCCTTCGAGACGGTCTGCACCACCAATCCGGTCGGGGCGAAGGGCTGCGGCGAGGCGGCGGCGATCGCCGGCCCGGCCGCCACCATCAACGCCATCTGCAACGCGCTGAAGGACTTCGGCGTCGGCCATGTCGACATGCCGGCGACGCCGGAAGCGGTGTGGCGGGCGATCGGCAAGGCGGGCGCGCGGGCAAACGCCACTTGACGGGAGACGCCGGGTCATGGAGACCCTGTGTCGGGACAACATTTCGCGGGTGGAACAGGGGAGTTCACTGATGAGCGCGATCGAGAACAGGATGCCGACGCTGGCCGGGACGCTTTGGCCGGCGCGCGGCGGGTCCGAAGTGGTTCGCAATGTGGTGCTGGCGCTGATTGGGACGGCGCTGCTGACGATCTCGGCGAAGATCATGGTCCCGTTCTGGCCGGTGCAGATGTCGATGCAGACCTTCGCCGTGCTGGTGATCGGTGCCGCCTACGGGCCGCGGCTGGCCGGCGCCACCGTCGCCCTCTATCTCGCCCAGGGCGCGATCGGGCTGCCGGTGTTCGGCCTCGGCGCCGGGCTCGCCTACATGGCGGGGCCGACCGGCGGCTACCTGATCGGCTTCCTGGCTGCGGCCATCGTGGTCGGCTTCCTCGCCGAGCGCGGCTGCGACCGCCGCTGGCATACGGCGCTGGCGATGTTCCTGATCGGCAACGTCATCATCTTCACCTTCGGCCTGGCATGGCTGGCGAGCCTGATCGGCATCGAGAAGGCGATCGCCGGTGGACTTCTGCCGTTCCTGCCCGGCGAGGCACTGAAGATCGCGCTCGCCATGGCGGTGATGCCGATCGCCTGGAAGCTGGGCGGCAGGCGTTAGTCTCCGGCGGCGTCATCCCGGACGGCCTTCAGGCCGATCCGGGATCGGGAGGGCAGGACACCAGGCGTTTGGACGCGCCCCGATCCCGGCC
>JAEYRQ010000071.1 GCA_023435545.1 Pseudomonadota bacterium
GATCGGGTCCCAACTGCGGTCGGCTGCGTCCCGATCCCGGCTCTCCACTGCGTTGCGGCCGGGATGACGCGGTTGCGATGTGGCTGTCGGTCGATCATGCAGCCCTCGTCACATCGTCCCCGGCAGCACCAGCGCCATCCACGGCAGGGCGATCAGCAGCACGATGCGGACGATGTCCATGACGATGAAGGGGACGACGCCGCGGAAGATGGTCCCGGTCGGCACCTCCGGCACGATCGATTTCAGCACGAACACGTTGAGCCCGACCGGCGGCGTGATCAGGCTGATTTCGATCGCCACGACGACGAAGATGCCGAACCAGATCGGATCGACGCCGAGGCTGACGATCACCGGGAAGAAGACCGGCACGGTGAGCAGCATCATCGAGATCGATTCCAGCACCGCGCCGAGCAGCAGATAGATCACGAGGATCACCAGCAACACCGTGGTCGGGTGCGCGCCGAGCGCGGTGATCCAGGTCCTCAGGTCGCCGGGCATGCCGGCGAGGTTGACGAAGTTGGAGAACAGCAGCGCCCCGAACAGGATGAAGAACAGCATCGCTGTCATCCGCCCGGTCTCCACCAGCACCTCGTAGAGAGTGCGGAAGTTCAGCCGGCCGCGCACCAGCGCGATCAGGAAGGCGCCGAAGGCGCCGATGCCGGCCGCCTCGGTGGCGGTGAAGATGCCGAGATAGATGCCGCCCATGACGCAGGCGAACAGCGCCAGGATTCCGGCGACGCCTTTGGTCGCCTTGATCCGCTCGATCAGCGGCAGCGGATCGGCATGACGCGCCTGGTCCGGCTTCAGCACCAGCGAGACCCGCACCGCGATCAGGTAACCGAGGATGCCGACGAGGCCGGGGATGATGCCGGCCAGGAACAGCTTGCCGATGTCCTGCTGGGTGATCACCCCGTAGAGCACCAGCACGATCGAGGGCGGAATCAGGATTCCCAGCGTTCCGCCGGCGGCGATCGAGCCGGTGGCGAGCGCCTCCGAATAGCCGTAGCGGCGCATCGAGGGCATCGACACGCGCGCCATCGTCGCGGCGGTCGCCAGCGAGGAGCCGCAGACCGAGGAGAAGCCGCCGCAGGCGACGATGGTCGCCATGGCCAGCCCGCCGCGATAGTGCCGCAGCCAGGCGTTGGCGGCGGCGTACATGTCGTCGGCGAGCCCGGCCTTGAGCACGAAATTGCCCATCAGCACGAACAGCGGCATCACCGAGAGCGTGTAGCTCATGCCGTTGTCGTAGAAGACCTGGCCGAGCATCGACAGCGCCGGCGACGTGCCGATCTGGACGATGATTCCGACGAGCGCCACCGCCGTCATGGCGAAAGCGATCGGCACGCCGGCGGCGATCACCGCCAGCAGCACGAGGATGCCGACGATCCAGTCAATCATATGCGGTGCTGCCGGCCGGTGGGGAAGCCTTCGCGCCGCGCGCCGCGGCGATGTGCTCGCGCGCGACCACCAGCAGGGCGAGCGCGCCGAGCACGGTGAAGCCCGCCATGGTGTAGCCGATCGGCCCCTTCGGCATCCTGAGGAAGATCGTCACGTCGCCGTAGGAGGCGAGCTGCAGGGAATGCACCGTCAGCCGCCAGGCGATGACGATGAGGATCGCCGCGCAGAAGACCGAGACGACTGCCGCGTGGATGTTGCGCAGCCTCGGCCGGAACCGCTCGGTGATCAGCGTCACCGCGACGTGCTCCTCCTTCAGGCAGACCAGCGGCAGGCCGATGAAGATAACCAGCGCCAGCGTGATCTCGGTGATCTCGAAGGCGCCGGGCAGTGGCCGCGACAGCACGTAGCGGCCGAACACGTCGATGGTCGTCACCATCATCAACGCCATCAGCAGCACCACGACCATCAGGCCGAGCGTGAACTCGGCCGCCCGCAGGGCGCGCCCGCGCCCTGCGGTAATGCCGCCCGTTTCGGACGAGTCGGACATCGCTGTCAGGAAAGGCCGGTCAGTTGCCGGCCTTCACCTTGGCGATCTCCGCCACCAGCGCGTCGTAGACCTCCTGGCCGTTGACGCCCTTCGCGGTGATCTTGGCCAGCACCTGCTCCTCATAGGGCTTGATCGCCGCCTTGATGGCGTCGAGTTCGCCGGGTGCCGGGTCGTGCAGCGTGATCTTGCCCTTCTGCTTGATCATCTCGATCGCCGCGTCGTCGGCCTTGTCCCAGACCTCGCCGGCCATCTTCGCCAGCGCCTCGCCGGAGACGCTGAGGATCGCGTCCTGGTCCTCCTTGGGCAGGGCGTCCCATTTGGCCTGGTTCATCACCAGGAACATCGAGGCGGTGTAGAGGCCGCCCGGCACGATCAGGCCCTGGTCGAGCACCTCGTCGATCTTGAAGGCGGTGACCGATTCCGGCGGGAACTGGATGCCGTCGGCGACGCCACCCGACAGGATCTCGTAGGCCTTGGTCACCGGCGCCTGGATCGGCACCAGCTCGAGCGCATTGGACACCGCCTGGGCGAAGCCGCCGCCGATGCGGATCTTCGAGCCCTTGATCTGGTCGAGCGAGGTGACGTCGCGGCCGCGCGTCCACAGCTGGCCGGGGCCGTGCGTCCACACGCCGAGCAGCTTGGCGCCGCGGTGCTCGTCGAGCTTCTCCAGGTATTCGGAGTGGATCCGCCACCAGGCCGGCGACAGGTAGGCCGACTTCTCGCACAGGAACGACATCTCGGCGAGTTCCGTCACCTCGAAGCGGCCGGGCGTATAGTTGTGGACGCCGAAGGTGACGTCGGCGACGCCGTTGACCGCGAAGTCGAAATGCGCCGGCGGCGGCCCGAGCGGCGCGTCGAGGACCTGCATGACGACGCGGCCCTGGGTCGCCTCCTCGACCTGCTTGGTCCAGGGCACGATGATCTCGGCGAACAGCGGATGCTGCGGCGGCAGCCAGTTGGCGACGCGCAGCGTCGTCTGGGCGGAGGCGGGAGAGGCTGCGAGCGCGACGCCCGCGGCCATGAGCAAAGCACCGAAAGTCTTCTTCATCGGAACCATCCCCTCTTGTTGGATGTGTGACGCGGCGGCGCCGGTCCCCCGTCAGGCGGGGGTTTGGGTCGCCTCCGAAACCAGTCTGGAAACCTCGTCGACTCTGACCTTTCCGAGCGCGCTCTTGGGCAGTTCGTCCACGAATACCACGTCGCGCGGCTGCTTGAAGCGGGCGAGCCGCCCCTGGAAGTGGGCGAGCACCTCGTCGCGGCCGATATCCTCATCGCCGCGCACGATCACCGCCACCGGCACGGCGCCCCAGCGCGCATCGGGGCGCCCGACGACGCAGCATTCGGCGACGCCCGGCATCTCCCGGAGCAGGCGCTCGGCCTCCGCCGGATAGTTGTTCTCGCCGCCGGAGATGATGACGTTCTTGATGCGGTCGCGGAACCAGTAGTCGCCATTCGCGTCCATCTCCGCCACATCGCCGGAACGGAACCAGCCGTCCTCAAATGCCCGCGCGGTCTCGGCGGGATCGTTCCAGTAGCCGGTGGCGACGTGGCCGCCGCGCACCAGCACCTCGCCGGGAACGCCGGGCCCGACGTCGCTGCCGGTGGCGTCCACCAGCCGGACCTCGGTGTGAAGGCCCGGGCGGCCCATCGAGCCGGCGGTGGCAAAGGCGCGATCGGCGCGCTGGTAGATGGCGATCGGCGCGGTCTCGGAGGAGCCGTAGATCTGGATCACCGGCACGCCGCGGGCGTGGAAGGCTTGAATCATCTCCATCGGAACCGCCATCGAGCCGGTGGCGACCGCACGCAGCGGGGAGAGGTCGGTCGCTTGCCAGTCGGGATGGGCGATGGCCGCGGCCATCGTCGCCGGCACCAGAACGGTCAGCGTGGGGCGCTCTTCCCGCACCGCCCGCAGGAACGCGCCCGGCTCGAAGCGGTCGTGCAGGATCACGGTCGCGCCCAGATGCAGCGCCGGTGTCGTCTGGATGTTCAGGCCCCCGACGTGGAACATCGGCAGCACGGTCAGCACCGTGTCCGCCGCGCTCATGTCATGCATGTGGATCGCGTTGACCGCGTTGCAGGCGATCGCCGACTGGGTCAGCACGGCACCCTTCGGCCGTCCCGTGGTGCCGGAGGTGTAGACGATCAGCAGCGGATCCTCGGGCGTGCCTACGGCGGGCGGCGGCGAACCGGCCGCCTCGATCAGGCTGGCCAGCGTCTCGCCGGCTCCCTCCAGTGGCACGATGCGAAGTCCGGCAGGCATCGAGGCCCCGTCCAGCGCGTCGAGGAACGGACGCTCGCCGATCAGCGCGTTGGCGCCGGCGTTCTGGAGGATGAAGGCATGCTCGGGCGCCGCCAGTCGCCAGTTCAGCGGCACGACGATGGCGCCGATGCGCGCGGCGGCGAAGACGAGCGCGATCATGTCCGGGTGGTTGGTGCCGAGCCAGGCGATCCGGTCGCCGCGCGCGATGCCGAGATCGCCGGCGAGCACCGCCGACATCCGCTCGACGCGCTCCGCCAGCGCCGCATAGGATAGGACATCGGCGCCGAATCGGATCGCGGGCTTCTCCGGATCGAAGCCTGCATGCGTCACGATCCAGCGCGAAATGTCCCGCATGGCGCCCTGTCAGTCGTCCGTCTCGCCGGGATTGTAGAGTGCCTCGCGCCCGATCCGGTCGAGGCAGAGCTCGGCCGTCCACGGCAGCATCAGCGAGCCGCAGCGGCTGTCGCGGTAGAGGCGCTCGAGCGGCAGGGTCTTCAGCATCGACTGGCCACCGCAGGTCCGGATGGCGAGCTGGGCGAGCTCGTTGGCGTTCTCCATCACCGTATACTGCGCGGCGTAGGCACGCAGCACCTGTTCCCGGCTGGGGTCGGCGCAGGCCTCCGAGACCGCCTGGAACCACAGCGCCTTGGTCTGCTGCAGCATGACGAACATCTGCGCGACTGCGATCTGCTTGGTCGGGAACTTGCGCCGCTTCTCCGGGCCGGTGTTCGGGATCTCGCCGCGCAGATACTTCACGGTGAAATCGAAGGCCGCCTGGGCGATGCCGAGATAGGTCGGCGAGAGCGTCATGAACATGTGCGGCCAGCGCGAGGCGGCCTGATAGTAGACGCCGCGCGGCATCAGCGCCTGGTCGTCCTCGACGAACACGTCCTTGAGCAGGAGCGTGCGCGAGACGGTGCCGCGCATGCCCAGCGGATCCC
Source organism: Pseudomonadota bacterium (assembly GCA_023435545.1). GTDB lineage: Bacteria > Pseudomonadota > Alphaproteobacteria > Rhizobiales > Tepidamorphaceae > Tepidamorphus. Next base: position 5,147 of record JAEYRQ010000071.1, read on the forward strand.
AGTCGCCGACCACCTCGACGCCGTCTGCCGTGGCGGGAACGGCGATGTACATGGTGTCCTTGCGCGAAGGCCGCTCGCCGGGCTTCATCTCGCCGCACAAGACGCCGTAATAGTCGGCCGAGCCCGACAGCGAGGCGAAGATCTTCTTGCCGTTGATGATCCAGCCGCCGTCCACCCGCTTCGCCGAGGTCGAGAACGGCACGACGCCGGCAGCCGCCGCGCCGCCTTCCGAGAAAGGCTGGGCGAAGATGGCGCCGTCCTTGACGATCCGCTCATAGTGCTTGGCGCGGCGCCTGAGATGCGTCGCGCGGGTCTCCTCGTCCATGTCGAGGTCGTCGGACAACGGGCCGGACCACAGGCACGAGCAGACATGCATGTTCCAGGTCAGCGCAGTCGCGCCGCAATAGCGGCCGATCTCGGCGGCGGTGGTGGCGTAGGCGCGGAAGCCGGCGCCGAAGCCGCCATGCTCCTTCGGCACGCTGATCGCCAGCAGCCCCGCCTCGTGCATGTCCTTGTAGTTCTCGGTCGGGAACTTCGCGTCGCGATCGTACTCCGCAGCGCGCGGCGCGAACCGCGCCTTGCCGATTCGCCGGGCGAGCGCGTTCAGCTCCGCTTCCTCATCGTCCAGCCGGAAGGCCTTCGGATCGAAGATCGGCGCGTCGACGTCGATTGCGTCGAGATCCGTGACGTTCATCGGGCGTCCTCCCGTATCGTGTCCAGAAACCGCCGCACGGCAGCCGCGAAGCGGTCGGGGCATTCGAGCGGGGCCATGTGGCCGGTCTTTTCCAGCACCTCCAGGCGCGCTCCCGGGATGGTCTCGGCCATCCGCGTCATCGTCTTCAGCGGCGCATTCGGGTCCATATCGCCTGCGATCAGCAGGGTCGGCACGGCGATCGAGCCGAGTTCCTCGCGGCGGTTGAAGGTGACGAGGCACTGAAGGCCGGCGCGGTAGCTCGCCTCGGGGAGCTCCGCCAGCAGCGCCTCGACGGCCGGCGCCGCGGCCGGATCCGGCTCGGGGCCCAGCAATTCGGCTGGTGCGGCGGCGGCGAGTTCGGCCATCGTCCGGCCCTCGTCGAGCGGCCCGAGCCGCGCCTTCAGGAACGCCTCCTGGAACGAGCCGTCGCGGCTGCCGAACACCGGCGTCGTTCCCGACAGGATCAGCGCGGCCACCCGGTCAGGATGGCGATGCACCAGTTCCTGCGCGACCATGCCGCCGATCGAATGGCCGAGCGGGATCGCACGCTCGATGCCGCGTGCGTCGAGTTCGGCGACCACGCCGTCGGCGAGGCTCTCGAACGTGAAGGGACCGTCGAGCGGCTTGCCGCCATAGCCCGGATAGTCCCAGGCGATGATCTCCACCGTGTCACGCAGGCGCTCGACCACCGGGACGAACATGCCGCAGTCCGAGCCGACGCCGCTGAGCAGGACGAGGGGGGCGCTCATGCTCGCGCCTCCACCAGCCGTCCCTCCTCGACCACTGCGACGCCATCGAGGCTGATGGTGCAGTTGCGGGTCGGCAGGTCGAAATGGCCCTTGGTGAACCGGCCCGCGAACTCGTTGGCGCCGGTCGAGAACAGGAAGTTGCCGGCGAACGCCCGGATCTCGGTGCCGTTGGTGTCGCGCTGGTCGTACATGGTCAGCGCCTCGTATCGGGCGCCCTCGTTGAGGCCCCAGCCGACATGGCTGACCGCATAGGCGTTGCGGTCGCCCCAGGCGGCGAAGTAGCGGCGCATCAGCTCCGCGTCGGTGCCGCTGCCGGCGATGTCGACGACATAGTCGTCCTCGATCGTCAGCCGCACAGGGCTTTCCAGATAGCGCTTGAAGGTGAGGTTCACGTCGCCGGTATCGAGCACCAGCGTGCCGTTGACCGAGCCGGCCTTCGGGAAGGAGACGACGATGCCGCCCGGCCAGTGGGCGACCGTCTTCGGCCGGTCGGTGTAGCCCCAGACGCCGGCGGTCGCCGCCTCGCGCATGTTCACGGTGAGGTCGGTACCGGCCGTCGAGATGACGCGCATCTCGGCGGCGCCACGGGCAGCCTGCACCGCCGCCTTGACCTTCGTCTCCATCGAGGGGTGCGGCACCAGCCGCTCCAGCGCCTCGGGGTGCTCGTTGGAGATCATCATGATGCGCGCGCCGCCGGAGATGACCTCGGGCAGTTCGGGTGCGTGCAGCAGCCCCTCGAGCGTGCAGTCGACGACGATTGCAGCCGCCTTCAGCCCCTCGATCGCCGCCCGCTGGCCGGTCAGGGCATTTGAAGCTCCGGTCGAGCGGACCGGGACCGGCGCGTCCTGCGGGGGCGTCGGCACGACGATGTGGAAGACGGTTGCGCCGAGGCGGGCGAGCGCCAGTTCGCACAGTTGGACGTTGAGAGCGCGCGACTGCGTCTCAGAAAGGATGACCGCCATCTCTCCGGGTGCGACCTTGCAAAGCTCGAACACGCGCGCGAACGCGTCGATCCACTTCGCCTCGATCCGATCGCTCAGCATCGGGCCTCCGTTCGTCCTCTGGCGGGGCTTCGCACCCTCGTCTTGCGGATGAGCCTAGCACGTCGCATTATTGTATGAAAAGTGATAATTTGATGCTTGAAGTAATGCCCCGGCTATCGGCCGGCGGGGAGCCGCGGAGGTTCAGCGCATGTCCGACCCGATCGCCTTTCGCATGGCGCTGGGGCGCTTCGTCACCGGGGTGACGGTGGTCACCACGCTCGACGAGGCGGACGCCCCGATCGGGCTGACCGCGAACTCCTTCAACTCCGTCTCGCTCGATCCGCCGCTGGTGCTGTGGAGCCTGTCGCGCCGATCGATCAACCTGCCGGTGTTCGAGCGGGCCTCGCATTTCGCGATCAACGTGCTGTCGGTCGATCAGAAACACCTGTCGGACCGCTTCGCGCGTCCGGTGGAAGACCGCTTCCGCGATGTCGACTGGAGACCCGGCGCCGGCGGCGCTCCGGTCCTCGGCGGCTGCGCGGCGGTGTTCGAATGCGCCAGCGAACAGCGCTACGAGGGCGGCGACCACGTCATCTTCATCGGCCGGGTCGAGCGCTTCGACCATGAGAACCGAGTGCCGCTCGCCTATCACGCCGGCGGCTACGCCACGACCGCGCAGTATTCCGGCGCCTTCACCGAGGGCCCGTTCACCGACGACTATCTGCTCTACCTGCTCGCCAGAGCCTCGAGCCTGGCGTCAGGCGAGTTCCACGCCGAACTGGCCGGGCTCGGCGTACCCGTGCCGGTGTGGCGGGTGCTGGCGATCCTGACCGGCGCCGACGGCGGCCGTACGATCGGCGAGATCGCCGCCCGGGCGCTCCTGAAGCAGCCGACGGCGACCAAGATCGTCGACCGGATGGAGGAGCAGGGCTATGTGGTGCGGAGTCCCTCCCCCGACGACCGCCGCCGCGTCGTCGTGCAGCTCACCGCGCTCGGCAACGAGCTGGTCACCGACCTCATCGCCCGGGCGCAGGCGCACGAAACCGCGCTGCTCGGCACCCAGACCCCGGCTGAGGCGGAAATTCTGAAGCGGGTGCTCGGCCAGCTCATCGACCGGCTGGCGGAGCGGCGCGACAGGCGATCCGGCCGGTGACCCGGCGGTGGCACGGCCGCGCCGCCGCGATATATTCCGCCGAACGGACCCGCGCGGCATGCGCAATTCGAAGGACGATCTGCCGATGCTGACGCGAAGCGCCACGAAACTCACCCATGCCGGCGCGCTCGCCGCGCTCAATGCCTGCGTGGCCAAGGCCGAGCAGATGGGCGTGCCGCAATGCATCGCCGTGGTCGATGCCTCGGGCGTGCTGCTCGCCTTTGTGCGCATGGACGGCGCGCGGTTTCTCTCCAATGACTCCGCGATCGCCAAGGCGGTCAGTGCCGCTTCGACCCGCATGCCGACCTCGCGGCTTCCCGCTGACATGGAGATGAAGCTGGCGATGGCGACATCCGGAAGGCTCACGAACCTTAAGGGCGGGGTTCCGATCGTCTTCGACGGCGAGTGCATCGGCGGTATCGGCGTCGGATCGGGCACCGGTGCGCAGGACCTCGAGGTCGCCCGTTCCGGGCTCGCCGCCATCGGCGCGGACGATCAGTCACCCTGAGATGCCAGATTCCCTGACATGAACGAAGCACCCGCCCCACCCGTTCTGGCTCCCGGCAGCGACGCGCAAGACAGCCGGGCGCTCAGGCGGGCCCTCGGCCAGTTCGCCACCGGGGTGACCGTCGTCACCACCTGTGATCCCGTCGGCGGACAACCCGTCGGCATGACCGCGAACTCGTTCTCGTCTGTCTCGCTCGACCCGCCGCTGATCCTGTGGTCGATCACCCGCACGTCGCGCAGCCTGCCGGCCTTCCTGTCCGCGCCGAATTTTGCGGTGAACGTGCTTTCGGCCGACCAGATCGACCTGTCGGTGCGATTCGCCCGGCATGCCGAGGACAAGTTCGCCGGGCTCGCCTGGAGCAAGGGGCTCGGCGGCGTGCCCGTCCTGCCCAAGCTGTCGGCCCTGTTCGAATGCCACCGCGTCGCCTGCCACGAGGGCGGCGACCACGTGATCGTGGTCGGCGAAGTCCAGCGTTTCGAACGCTTCGAACGGCCGGGGCTGGTCTTCGCCGAGGGGCGGTACGGGCTCGTGGCCGACCATCCGATGCAGGATCGGCCGGTGCCGCAGGCCGGCGCGGACGGCGCGCCGCATCCCCACGACGATTTCCTGATTCCGCTGCTGTTCCGGGCCTATGAGGCGCTGTTCGCTGCCTTTTCCGAGGAGCTCGAGGCTGCCGGCACCAGCAGCGCCGAGATGCGTATCCTCGCCGTGCTGTCGATCCGCCCCGGTGCCGACTTCGAACGGCTGACGCGGGCGACCTATTTGGGCGAACAGACCACCGAGGCTGCGCTCGCGCCGCTGATCGCCGCCGGCTACGTTGCGGGTGGACGCCAATCGGGTCTCCGCCTCACCGACGCCGGCCGTGACCGGCTCACCGGGTTGATCCGGCTGGCCGAGCGGTTCGAGACCGCACAATTGGGCGATCTCGGCGCCCGCGAGGTCGAGCGGCTGAGAGCCTTGCTGCGCCGCCTCGCCGGGGGACGTGCGTAGGACTGGGCCGGACCTCGATATTTTAGGCTTGAAGCAGTTCGGCGGCAGTGCGACTCTTCAGGGCATGTTGCCAGTTCGGACTCCGGGCCAGCAAGCCCGCCGGCCCTGATAAGGACATCCGCGATGAGCACCGGTGGAATCGAGACCGACTTCCGCGACCGGATGAGCTATGGCGACTACCTGCAGCTGGACACGCTGCTGTCGGCGCAGACGCCGCTCTCGCCGGAACACGACGAGCTGCTGTTCATCACCATCCACCAGGTCAAGGAATTGTGGATGAAGCTGATGAACCACGAACTCGATGCGGCAACCGGCTTCATCCACGCCGACGATCTGCAGGCATCGTTCAAGTGTCTGGCCCGCGTCGGGCGCATCCAGGAGCAGCTGATCCAGGCCTGGGACGTGCTGTCGACGATGACGCCCGCCGACTATCTCGCATTCCGCTCCTATCTCGGCTCGTCGTCCGGCTTCCAGTCCTGGCAGTACCGGCTGATCGAGTTCAAGCTCGGTGCCAAGGACGCCCGCATGCTGGAGCCGCACCGCCACCGCCCCGATATCCTCGCCCGGCTGGAGGAGGCCTATGAGCGGCCGAGCATCTACGACGAGGCGCTCAGGGTGCTTGCCCGGCGCGGCTTCCCGGTGCCGGAGGAGGTGCTGGGCCGCGACGTGCGGCAGCCCTATGGGAAGAACGACGCGGTCGAGGCGATCTGGCTGGAAATCTACAAGAACCCGACGCGCTGGTTCGACCTCTACGAGCTCGCCGAGGAGCTGGTCGACATTGAGGACGCGTTCCAGCGCTGGCGCTTCCGCCACATGAAGACGGTGGAACGCATCATCGGCATGCGCACCGGCACCGGCGGATCCTCCGGCGTCTCCTATCTCAGGCGCGCTCTCGACCAATCGTTCTTTCCGGAACTGTGGTCGGTCAGGACGCTGATCTGAGCCCGCGGTCGCGGGCGCGGGAGAAACCGGGAGACCGGCCATGCTCGATCTGAAGGATCACTTCTCCCGGTTTCTGGGCTCTAACCCCGACCGGCTGCATTTCGCCGCGCACAGCCATCATCCCTGGCCGGACGCGACCCGCGAGGCGCAGATCGAGGCGTGGGACACCGCAGCCCGGCTGATCGACGACAAGTGGGACTACGTGCTCGGGCCGCTGCTCGAAGAAGTTCGCCGCCATGTCGCAGGCCACCTGAACCTGGCCGATCCGGCGACGCTGGTCTTCGCGCCGAACACGCACGAGCTCTTGAAGCGACTCCTTTCATGCTTCCCGGCCGGCCATCGGGTGAGGATCGTGGCGAGCGAGGGTGAGTTCCACACCTTCACCCGCCAGATCGCCCGCCTCGCCGAAGACGGGCTGGTCGACCTCGTCACCGTGCCAGTCGAGCCCTTCGCGAGTTTCCCGGACCGCCTGGTCGAGACCGTGCGGACGGGGTGGGACCTCGTCTTCGTCAGTCAGGTGTTCTTCAATTCCGGATTCGCCTGGGAGGATTTCGGGCGCCTCGCGGCGGCAGCGGGCGAGGCGATGGTGGTCATCGACGGCTATCACGGCTTCATGGCGCGCCCGACCGATCTGTCCGGCGTCGCGGATCGCTGCTTCTACATGGCCGGCGGCTACAAGTATGCGATGTCGGGCGAGGGCGCCTGCTTCCTGCATTGTCCGCCGGGCTGGGGCCCGCGCCCGCGCGACACCGGCTGGTACGCCGCCTTCGGCGCGCTGGCGGCGACGGGCGATGGCCGCGTCGCCTATTCGGCCGACGGCTGGCGCTTCATGGGGGCGACCTTCGATCCCTCCGGCCTGTTCCGGATGCGCGCGGCGATGCGCTGGCTCGCCGCGCAGGGGCTGGACGCGGGTCGGCTGCACGCCCATGCCCGCGCGCTGCAGGACAGGTTCCTCGCGGCCCTCCCGGCGGCCGGCCTGTCGTGGGGATCGCTGGTCGTCGATCCGGCGCGTCATGGGATCGGCAACTTCCTGACCTTCCAGCTCGACGAAGCAGGGGAGCTCTACGGGAGGCTGCACGAGGCAGGCATTATCACCGACGTGCGCGGCCGCCGGCTGCGCTTCGGCTTCGGCATCTACCAGAGCGAAGGTGACGTCGACCGGCTCGTCGCGCGGATGGCGAAGCTCTCCGCCTGAGCCCGATTTCGCCGGTTTGGTTACCGGAACTTAAACATTCTCGCGCCCTTTTTATCGGCCAGTCGAGGTCCGGGCGCGACCCTTTGCGCTACAGTCGACGGATCACTCGCCCGCCCCGAAGCCGAGGAGGAGCTAGGAATGCGGACGACAACCACCGCCGCAATCGCACTGACCATGATTCTGGCCGCCGGGCCGGCCGCCGCCAATTTCGCCGGCTGCGTCGCCTCGCTGAAGAACGCGGCCGTCAAGGCCGGGGTCAGCCAGGCCGTCGTCGAGCAGGCGTTCAACTTCAACGCGCCCAACGACGTCGTGCTGCGCCTGTCCAAGGTGCAGCCGGAGTTCAAGACCCCGATCTGGGACTACATCGGCTTCCTTGTCGACGAGCAGCGTGTCGCCGACGGCCGGGCGATGATGGCGAAGTACGATTCGGTTCTGCGCCGCGCCGAGCAGCAGTTCGGCGTCAACCGCCACGTCATCGCGGCGGTGTGGGGCGTCGAGACCGACTACGGCCGCGAATCGGGCAGCCACTACCTGCCGCATGCGCTGACCACGCTGGTCTGCGAGGGCGGCAGGCGCAAGGATTTCTGGCAGGCGGAGCTGATGGCGGCGCTGAAGCTCGTCAGCCGCGGCGATCTCGAGCTGAACGAGCTCTACGGTTCCTGGGCGGGCGCCTTCGGCCAGACCCAGTTCATCCCCACCACCTACGAGCGGCTGGCGGTCGATTTCGACGGCGACGGCCGCCGCGATCTCGTCCGCTCGGTGCCCGACGCACTCGGCTCGACCGCCAACTACCTGAAGCGCGGCGGCTGGCGGCCGGGCGAATCCTGGATGATCGAGGTGAAGGTGCCGCGCGGCTACAACGGCCCGTCCGGCCGCACCAACCGCGCCTCGCTGTCGACCTGGGGACAGCGCGGCATCGTGCGCGCCGACGGGGCTGCACTGTCGGGCGGCGCCCAGGCGGGCCTGCTGCTGCCGGCCGGCGCCAACGGCCCGGCCTTCATGGTGTTCCCCAACTTCGACGCGATCTATTCCTACAACCGCGCCGAATCCTACGCACTGGCGATCTCGCATCTTGCCGATCGCCTCGCCGGCTATCCGGCCTTCCGCACGCCCTGGCCGACCGACGATCCGGGGCTGACCCGCGCCCAGCGGCTGCATCTGCAGAAGCTCCTGCTCGCACGCGGCTACGACATCGGCGAGGCGGACGGCAAGATCGGCCCGGTGACCCGGTCTGCGATCGCGGACGCGGAGAAGAAGCTCGGCATGCCGGAGACCGGACGCGCCGGCATGAAGATCTACCGGGCGCTCGGCGGCGGATAGCCGCCGGGTGACCTACGCTGCGATGTCGAGGCGCTCGGCGACGGTCGAATCCGCCGCCAGCCGGTAGACGATCGGCACGCCGGTGGCGAGCTCGCGCTTGACGATGCCGTCGGGTCCGAGCCGCTCCAGCACCATGACGATCGAGCGCAGCGAGTTGCCGTGGGCAGCCACCAGCACCCGCTCGCCGCGCAAGACCCGGGGCAGGATCTCCGAGACGTAATAGGGCAGCGTCCGGGCCACCGTGTCCTTCAGGCTCTCGCCGCCGGGCGGGGCGATGTCGTAGGAGCGGCGCCACTGATGCACCTGCTCCTCGCCCCACTTCGCCCGGGCGTCGTCCTTGTTGAGGCCGGTCAGATCGCCGTAGTCGCGCTCGTTCAGCGCCTGGTCGCGGATCACCGGCAGGCCTGTGAGGTTCATGTCCTCAAGGATGATGTCGAGCGTCTTCTGCGCGCGCGACAGGACGCTGGTGAAGGCGACATCGAAGGAGAGCCCGGCCGCCTTGAGCTGGTCGGCGGCGCGGTGCGCCTCGGCGACGCCCTGTTCGGTCAGGCCGGGATCCTTCCAGCCGGTGAACAGGTTCTTCAGGTTCCACTCGCTCTGTCCGTGGCGGACGAGCACCAGCAGTCGATCCATCAGCCAACGCTCCCTGTGCGCGGTTGCGCTTTCATCAATCTCCGAGCCCCAGCACGTCGGCCATCGAGTAGAGGCCGGGCTTGCGGCCGCGCGCCCACAGCGCCGCCTTAACCGCGCCGCGCGCGAACAGGCTGCGGTCCTCGGCGACGTGCCGAAGCTCGATCCGTTCGTAGGGGCCGGCGAACATCACCGTGTGGTCACCGACCACGGTGCCGCCCCTGAGCGATTCGAAGCCAATGTCGCCGCGCTTGCGGGCGCCGGTGTGTCCGTGCCGGGTCCAGACCGCGTGGTCGTCGAGCGCGATTCCGCGACCTGCCGCCGCCGCCTCGCCCAGCATCAGCGCGGTGCCCGACGGCGCGTCGACCTTGTTGCGGTGGTGCATCTCGACGATCTCGATGTCGAAGTCCGCATCCAGCGCGGCGGCCACCTTGCGCGTAATCGCCGCGAGCAGGTTGACGCCGAGGCTCATATTGCCGGAGCGCACCACCGCCGCGTGGCGGGCAGCCGCCTCGAGCCTCGCCAGATCCTCCGGCGACAGGCCCGTGGTGCCGACGATATGGGCGATGCGCGCCTGCGCGGCGAGTTCGGAAAAGGCCACGGTCGCGGCCGGCGCGGTGAAGTCGAGCACGCCGTCGGCACGGGCGAAGACCGGCAGCGGATCGTCGGTCAGCGGAACGCCCAGGTCGCCGATGCCGGCGAGTGTACCGGCATCCTGGCCGATCTCGGCCGCGCCCTCGCGCTCGATCGCACCGACCAGCGTGGCTCCCTCGGCGTCGGCGACCGCGCGCACCAGCGCCCGGCCCATGCGGCCGGCGGCTCCCACCACGATCAGTCGCATGTCGGTCATCGCGCCCTCCCTGTGGCCGAGCGGTATATCAGGCGCCTGCCGGCGGACAAAGCCGTCCCGGGTCGCACGGGCCCGACATCAAGCGCGGATACGACTGACCACCTGCGTCATCCCGGCCGCAGGCGCAGCCGGAGAGCCGGGATCGGGATGCCGTAACGTCAGGGAAGTGCCGTCCCGATCCCGGATCGGCCACAAGGCCGGCCGGGATGACGCCCTTGCATCGGCACAACGCGATCGCCGGGCGCTGCCCGTCAGGACGGCTGGTCGCCGTCATAGCCCTCGACCACGGCCAGATCGACCTCGCCGGCATCGCCCCGCTCGGCAATGGCGTGCTGGTACTCCGGCGAGTGGTAGCAGTCGAGCGCCGCCTGATAGCTCGGGAACTCGATCACCACGTGCCGCGACTTCAACTCGCCGAGCTTGGTCTCGGCCTGCCCGGCGCGCACCAGGAAGCGGCCGCCGTACTTGGCGAAGGCGACGCCGTTCGCGGCCTGGTACCTCTTGTAGCCCTCGGGGTCCTTCACCGTGACGTGTCCGACCCAATAGCCCTTCGCCATGTCCGTTCTCCCTTGATGGTTTGCTCAATCAGTCGAGTGCCGCCGCGATCTCGGCGACGATGGCCTCCGCGGCCGCCCGCGGATCGCCTGCGCCGATCACCGGCCGCGCCACGACGAGGCGGTCGGCGCCGGACCGAATCGCTGCCGTCGGCGTCGCCGCCCGCTTCTGGTCGCCGGCCTCGGCGCCCGCGGGCCGGATGCCGGGCGTGATCAGTTCCAGCCTGTCGCCGATGCGCGCACGGATCGCCTCCACCTCCAATGGCGAGCAGATCAGCCCGTCCATGCCGATTTCGGCTGCCTGCTCGGCGCGTCGCAGCACCAGGTCGCAGACGCGTCCGGCATAGCCTGCCTCGGCGAGGTCAGCCTCGTCCACGCTCGTCAGCACCGTGACACCGAGCAGCTTCAGCGGTGCATCGCCGCGCGCGGCGACGGCCGCCCGCATCGCCTGTGGATAGGCATGGATGGTGGTGAAGGTGACGCCCATCATTGCAATCGCCTCGACGGCGTGGGCGACGGTGTTGGGGATGTCGAGCAGCTTCATGTCGAGGAAGACGCCCTTGCCCGCCTCGACGAGCGAACGCGCCAGCGGCAGGCCGCCGGAGAACGAGAGCTGCATCCCGATCTTGTAGATCGCGACGGCATCGTCCAGCGTCTCCACCATGCGCGCGGCGGTCTCGGGCGAGCCGAGGTCGAGCCCGATGATCAGCCGCTCGCGCGCGGGGATGCTGCGGGAGCTCATCGGGTCTCTCCTCGTCAAGGGATTCAGGTGCCGGTCGGCGCCAGCGGTTGTGAATAGCGCCGGCGCGCCTGTCAACCTGGTGGACTGTCGTCAGGCGGCGAATGTCCTCGCCATCTCCACCAGCCGCTCCGAGACCGTCTTCAGCATAGCGGCAGGCCGCTCGGCGACCAGATTGCCGGCCTCGTCGAAAGCGGAGGAGGCGGCGGGAACCGATACCATCTCCGGCACCATCAGCGTTCCCAGCGCGTTCTGGAGCGTATGACGAAGCTGCAGCAGCCCGCGATAGCCGCCGAAGCCCCCATCCGACACCCCGCCGAGCGCGAAGACGCGGCCCTTGTACGGACCCGGCTTGCGGTCGGTGGCGCCGGACCGCGACACCCAGTCGATGGTGTTCTTCAGAAGCGGGGTGATGCCGCCATTGTATTCCGGCGCGACGATGAAAATGCCCTGGTGCTCGGTGAACAGCTCCGCCAGCCGCTTCGCGGACTCCGGCACACCCTCGGCTTTCTCGAGGTCGCCGTTGTAGATCGGCATTGGATAGTCGGCGAGCGATATGTGGGTGACGTCGCCGCCCGCATCCGTGATCGTGTCGACGGCACGGACCGCCAGCTTCTCGTTGATCGAGCCGGTCCGGATGCTGCCGGCGAAAACAAGGATTCTGGGCTTCGACACGCGCGCGCTCCCTATGCCAATCATGGTTCCGCGCTTCATCTAGGGTCGGCGCGCGGGCGGACCAGCGGCGCGGCCCCGAGCGTGCGGCCTATCGGCGGCTGTAGACCCAGACGGTGGCCGGCGGCAGGTTGAGCAGGACCCGATGGGCGAGGCGCACGTCGAAGTCGCCCTCGCCGGCGGGCACCGGCGGCTGGAAGGCATAGGTGAACTGGATCAGCGGCATGCCGGGCCGGCCAGCAGCAAGGCACGCCTCGACCAGCTCGACGCGCCGGCGCATCGGCCGGCTCAGCAGCGGCAGGCCGGTGACGACCGAGGCGACCGGGCCGACATCCAGCGCATCGAGATGGCTGCGGATCGCGTAGGCGTCGCCCTGGACCACTCTCACGCCGGGAAAGCGCTCGGCGAGCAACCGGCAGAAGTCCCGGTTGTATTCGATCAGCAACAGCCGTTCGGCAGGGATGCCGCGGTCCAGCATCGCGCGGGTGAACACGCCCGTGCCGGGGCCGAGCTCCACGATGATGCCGTCTCGTTCAATATCGACTTCCGCCGCCATTGCGCGGGCGAGCCAGCGTCCGGACGGGCTCACCGCGCCGGTCTTCAGGGGATTGCCGATCCATTCTCTGACGAAGCGCAGTTCGTCGAGGATGTCCTGCTTCTTCAGTTCGCCGCGGCTCGTCGTCATGCTGTTCCGTCGCTATTTGCGTCCAAGCCAAAGTGACGTAGGGGCGGAATGGGGACAGAATGCGGCTGCGGACCTCGCATTTGCGTGAGCGCTAGCTTGCAAGTCCGCCCCAGAACTCCTTCACCTTGGAGAAGAACCCGGAGGATTCCGGATTGGTCGTTTCCGAGGAGACCCGCTCGAATTCCTCGAGCAGCTCGCGCTGGCGGCGCGACAGGTTGACCGGCGTCTCCACCACGGTCTGGATATAGAGGTCGCCCGTCTGCGGGCTGCGCAGCACCGGCATTCCCTTGCCCTTCAGCCGGAACTGCTTGCCGGACTGGGTTCCCGCCGGGACCTTCACCTTGGAGCGGCCGCCGTCCAGCGTCGGCACCTCCAGCTCCCCGCCGAGCGCGGCGGTGGTGATCGAGATCGGCACCCGGCAGAACAGGTCGGCGCCGTCGCGCTGGAAGATCTCGTGCGGCCTCACCGACAGGAAGATGTAGAGATCGCCGGGTGGGCCGCCCCTCAGCCCGGCCTCGCCCTCGTTGGAGAGGCGTATGCGGGTACCGTCCTCGACGCCGGCAGGGATGTTGATCGACAGCGTCCGTTCGCGCGAGACCCGCCCCGCCCCCCCGCAATCGGCGCAGGGCGTCTCGATGATCTCGCCGCGTCCCTGGCAGTGTGGGCAGGTGCGCTCGATAGCAAAGAAGCCCTGGGTGGCGCGCACCTTGCCGATGCCGCCGCAGGTGGTGCAGGTCTTCGGGCTGGTTCCCGGCGCCGCGCCGGTGCCCGAACAGCCCTCGCAGGCCACGCTGGAGGGCACGCGCACCTCCGCGCCCTTGCCGCCGAAGGCCTCCTCCAGCGTGATCTCCATGTTGTAGCGCAGGTCGGCGCCGCGCTGGCGCCCGCCGCGTCCGCGCCCACGCCCGCCACCGACGAAGTCGCCGAACAGGTCGTCGAAGATCGAGGACATCGAGGCAGCGAAGTCGGAATTGAAGCCATGGCCGCCGCCCGGCCCCATGCCGTCGAAGGCGGCGTGGCCGAACTGGTCGTAGGCCGCCCGCTTCTGCGGGTCCTTCAGCGCCTCGTAGGCCTCGTTGATCTCCTTGAACTTGTGCTCGGCCTGGGAATCGCCCGGATTGCGGTCCGGGTGGTACTGCATCGCCAGCTTGCGGAAGGCCGTCTTCAGCTCGCTCTCGCTGACGGTGCGGCTGCAGCCGAGGATCTCGTAGTAGTCACGCTTGGACATGGCGCGCTTCGGTCTCCCGCCTCGTCCGGCTCCCGGCCGGGGCGTGTCCCTAGCGGGACGTGTAAACCAAGCGGCCCCCGATCAGGTGGAGCATCCGCTCTACGCGATCGAGGGCCGTCATGCTGGACCTCCGGATCAGGCCGACTTCTTGTGGTCGTCGTCCTTGACCTCCTCGAAGTCGGCGTCGACCACGTCGTCGTCGCCCTTCGGGGTCGTATCGTCGCCGGCGGGCTCGCCGGCCTGGGCAGCGGCGTACATCGCCTCGCCGAGCTTCATCGCGGCCTGGGCGAGCGTCTGCGACCGGGCTTCGATGGTCTCGACGTCCTCACCCTCCATCGCCGACTTGAGGTCGGCCACGGCGGCCTCGATCACCGACTTGTCGGAGGCCGGCACCTTGTCGCCGAACTCGGCGAGCTGCTTCTCGGTGGAATGGACCAGCGCCTCGCCCTGGTTCCTCGCCTCGACCAGTTTGCGGCGCTGCTTGTCCTCCTCGGCATGCGCCTCGGCGTCCTTGACCATCTTCTCGATGTCGGCGTCGGAGAGGCCGCCGGACGCCTGGATCCGGATCTGCTGCTCCTTGTTGGTCGCCTTGTCCTTGGCCTGGACGTTGACGATGCCGTTGGCGTCGATGTCGAAGGTCACCTCGACCTGCGGCATGCCGCGCGGCGCCGGCGGGATGCCGACCAGGTCGAACTGGCCGAGCAGCTTGTTGTCGGCCGCCATCTCGCGCTCGCCCTGGAAGACCCGGATCGTCACCGCGGTCTGGTTGTCCTCGGCGGTCGAGAAGACCTGGCTCTTCTTGGTCGGGATCGTGGTGTTGCGCTCGATCAGCCGAGTGAAAACGCCGCCCAGCGTCTCGATGCCGAGCGACAGCGGGGTGACGTCGAGCAGCAGCACGTCCTTGACGTCGCCCTGCAGCACGCCGGCCTGCACCGCAGCGCCGATCGCCACCACCTCGTCCGGGTTGACGCCCTTGTGCGGCTCCTTGCCGAAGAAGGTCTTCACCGCCTCCTGCACCTTGGGCATGCGGGTCATGCCGCCGACGAGGACGACTTCATCGATCTCGCCGGCCGACAGGCCCGCATCCTTCAGCGCCTTGCGGCACGGCTCGACGGTGCGCTGCACCAGATCGTCGACCAGCGCCTCGAACTTGGCGCGGGTGAGCTTCATGGTCAGGTGCTTCGGGCCGGTCTGGTCGGCGGTGATGAAGGGCAGGTTGATCTCGGTCTGGGTGGCGCTCGACAGCTCGATCTTCGCCTTCTCGGC
>JAEYRQ010000263.1 GCA_023435545.1 Pseudomonadota bacterium
CCCCACGACGACCGAGGTACCGTCAGACGGCTCAAGCGGCGCCGAAGCCACCGGAAGCTGGCCGTAGCCCGGCTGCGCGAGCGGATTGGCGCCCGGCTGGCCATTGGCAACGTCCGCCGTCGGTGTGATCGAACCGGTGACGTCCTGATCGAAGGACCCGCCGAAGAACGAACCGAAACGGTTGGAATCGGAGCTGCAGCCGGCGACCATCATGCCCGCCGCTCCGAGGATCGCAATCCTCGCCAGAAACGACGAGGGCAGATTGTCTAGCACCTTACGCATCGCACCACTCACGCCACTCGGAAACCTCGAGCAGCATTAACGCGCGTTGAGGTAAAGATTGACTTAAACGCCGGGGAGTGTCGGAAACTTGTTTCGCAACCGCTGTGAAGCCCCGACTTGATCCGGGGCTCGGCCCGGCGACTTCATTCGTCGAGGTTGGAACGCGATCCCGTCGCTACGGCCCGTCTCACGACACTCACGCTCCTGCTGATGGTGGCTCCCCGCCGCCGCTGGGTCCCGGGTCAAGCCCGGGACGTACCGGTGTGGACGGGGCCGGCGCCGAGCCTCCCTCTGGCCTAGATCGCCTCGGCCTTGCCCGGCACCAGCGGCACGAAGCGCACGGCGAGCAGTTCCTCGTCCTCGTAGCCGTCCTCGGTGCGCACCAGGCGATGCAGATACTGTGCGCCGCCGACCGGCCCGACCGGCAGCACCATGATGCCGCCGACCTTGAGCTGGTCGACCAGCGCCTCCGGGACGGCTTCGGCCGCGGCTGTAACGATGATGCGGTCGAACGGCGCCTGCTGCGGCCACCCCTTCATGCCGTCGCCCAGCATCGCGGTGATGTTGGCGATGCCGAGCGCCTTGAAGCGTTCCTCGGCCTGGCGCAGGAGCGTGCTGTAGCGTTCGATGGTGTAGACGCGGCGGCAGAGCCTGGCGAGGACGGCGGCCTGGTAGCCCGAGCCGGTACCGACCTCCAGCACCTTGTCGCGGTCCCCCACCGACAGCTTCTCGGTCATGAAGGCGACGATGAACGGCTGGCTGATGGTCTGGCCGCAGTCGATCGGCAGCGACCGGTCCGCATAGGCGATCTCGGCGTAGGCCTCCTCGACGAACAGTTCGCGCGGAACAGTCTCGATCGCCTTGAGCACGCGCGGATCACGGATACCCTGCGAGCGCAGGCCGAGGATCAGGCGCGCGACGGCGACCCTGCCCTCCCCGTCCTCGTCCGGACCCGCTGTTGCCATGCGCCGATCATACCTCCTGCCCGATCGCCAGGTTCTCGAGCAGCCTCGCGTGCGCCACGGTATCGGTCAAGTTCAACGTCAGCGGCGTGATCGAGATGCAGTCGTCATAGACGGCGCGCAGGTCGGTGCCATGCGCCGGGCTCGACCGCCGGCGCTCGAAGCCAGTCCAGAAGTAAGGGTTTCCGCGCCCGTCGTGGCGCTGCTCGATGTAGAGCAGCGACTGGTCGCGGCGGCCCTGCTGGGTGATCTCGTGACCCTTCACCTCGCCGGGCGGACACGCCGGGAAGTTGATGTTCAGCACCACGGCCGGATCGACCTCCGCCTTGAGCAGCATCCGGATGATGCGGGCGCCATGCCGGGCCGCCGTCTCCCAGTGGATCACCGACGGGTCGCGGTAGGCCTGGCTCAGCGCGATCGAGCGCACGCCGAGCAGCGAGCCCTCGAAGGCGCCGGCGATGGTCCCGGAATAGGTGACGTCGTCCGCAAGGTTCTGCCCCCGGTTGACTCCCGACAGCACAAGATCCGGACCCCGATCTTTCATCACGTGCTTCAGGCCCATGATCACGCAGTCGGTCGGCGTGCCCTTCACCGCATAGTGCCGGTCGCCGACCTCGCGCAGCCGCAGCGGATCGTTCAGCGTCAGCGAATGCGAGGCACCGCTCTGGTCGGTCTCCGGTGCGACGATCCAGATATCGTCGGACAGTTCGCGGGCGATCCCCTCGAGGATCCTGAGGCCCGGCGCGTGGATGCCGTCGTCGTTGGTGACCAGAATGCGCATGTGTTGAACTGTACCTCTACGATGGTCCGGCCGCGTCAGGAAAGGCGGCCATTCCTGTCAAATAGGTTGCCCGGGTCAAGCCCGGGCATCACGTGGGGCGGGTCGGACCGGCGCATGACGCCGGACAGCTTGAAGCGCGGGCGATATCGAAGCCCCGAGACAGCCTTGTGACAGTCGCCACCCGCTCGCCCTGCTCCAACCTCTCCGTCATGGCCGGGCTTGACCCGGCCATCTGGAGGACCGTTCGCGCTACGCCCCGATCACGTCGACCCCGCCCATATATGGCCTGAGCGCCTCCGGCACGATGATGGTGCCGTCGGCCTGCTGGTAGTTCTCCAGCACCGCGATCAGCGCGCGACCGACGGCGACGCCGGAACCGTTCAGCGTGTGGACGTGGCGAACCCCGGAGCCGTCCTTCGGACGGTAGCGTGCATCCATGCGGCGGGCCTGGAACTCGCCGCAGACCGAGCAGCTGGAGATCTCGCGATAGGTGCCCTGCCCCGGCAGCCAGACCTCGATGTCGTAGGTCTTGCGCGAGGCGAAGCCCATGTCGCCGGTGCACAGCGTCACCACCCGATAGGGCAGCCCCAGGCGCCTCAAGATGGTCTCGGCGGAGGCCGTCATCCGCTCGAGTTCCGCCATCGACTGGTCGGGCGTGGTAATCGACACCAGCTCCACCTTGGAGAACTGGTGCTGGCGGATCATCCCGCGCGTATCCCGGCCTGCCGCGCCGGCCTCCGCCCGGAAGCACGGCGTCCACGCGGTGACGCGCATGGGCAGCGCATCCTCGTCGAGGATCTGCTCGCGGGCGAGATTGGTGAGCGGGACCTCGGCGGTCGGGATGAGCCAGAAGTCCTCCTTCAGCGGCGCCTTGTCGATCGTGCGATCCACGAGTGTCGCAAGGTCTATATCGCCGCGCGCATAGGCGTCGCGATCGCTGCCGTCGGCAAAGCCGAGCGCGTTGTGCAGTAGTTCGGTCCGGGTAATCGTCCGTGTCGCCAGGAACTGGTCGTCGACGAATTTCGGCAGCTGTGCCGTACCGAACATCGTCTCGTCGCGCACGAGCAGGGGCGGGCTGACCTCGGTATAGCCGTGTTCGCCCGTATGGATGTCGAGCATGAAGGCGCCCAGCGCCCGCTCCATCCGCGCCAGCATCCCCTTCAGCACCACGAAACGCGCACCCGACACGCGGGCGGCGGCCTCGAAGTCCATCAGGCCGAGCGCCTCGCCGATCTCGAAATGCTGCTTGGGGGCGAAGTCGAACCGCTTCGGCTCGCCGACCCGGCGCACCTCGACATTGTCGTGCTCGTCGGCGCCATCCGGCACCTCGTCGAGCGGCAGGTTGGGCAGGCCGGCGAGTTCGGCGTGAAGTTCGGCCTCGACCGCCTTCACGTCGGCTTCCAGCGCCGGCGCCTTCTCCTTGATCGCGGCGACCTCGGCGATCAGCGCTTGTGCCCGCGCCTCGTCCTTCGCCGCCTTGGCCTGGCCGACCTCCTTGGAGGCGGCGTTGCGACGCTCCTGCAGGGCCTGCAGTTCGCTGACCATCGCCCGGCGCTTTTCGTCGACCCCAATCAGCCGCGAGGCGGTGCCGCGGAAATCCTCCGACCGGCGCATCAGCGCCGCGTCGAATGCCTCGGGGTTCTCGCGAATCCACTTGATGTCGTGCATGGCAACCGCCGCAACCGATAGCCCATGGGGCCATTCAACCGGGGAAACCGGTCAGGATGCGGCTTCTTCTGCCTCACGCTCGGCCTCGGCCTCGGCGCGCCGCTTCTCCACCAGCCTGACCGAAAGGATCGACAGTTCGTAGAGAAGCAGGGTCGGCAGCGCAAGCCCGATCTGGCTGATCGGATCAGGCGGCGTCAGGAAGGCCGCGACCGCGAAGACGATGATGATCGCGTATTTGCGTTTGGTCTTCAGGCCCTGCGAGGAGACGATCCCGACCTTGCCGAGCAGCGTCAGCAGCACCGGCAATTGAAAGCAGACGCCGAACGCCAAGATCAGCGTCATGATCAGCCCGAGATACTCGCTGACCCTCGGCAGCAGAATGATCTGCGCCTGCCCCTCCCCGGTCTGCTGCATCGACAGGAAGAAGGTCATCACCAGCGGCATGGTGAAGAAGTAGACCAGCGCCGCACCGGCCAGGAACAGCACCGGCGTTGCGGCCAGGAACGGCAGGAAGGCGCTCCGCTCGTTGCGGTAGAGCCCGGGCGCGACGAACATGTAGATCTGCGTGGCAATCACCGGAAACGCCAGGAAGACCGCCCCGAAGAAGGCGATCTTCAGCTGCGTGAAGAAAAACTCCTGCGGCGCGGTGTAGATGAGCTCGAGGTCCTGCACCTCGCCCGCCGCCCATTCGTACGGCTTCAGCAGGATGTTGAAGATCGGGTTGGCGAAGAAGAAGCAGAACACGAACGCGATCGCCAGCGCGATCAGCGACCACATCAGCCGCTGCCTGAGCTCGATCAGATGCTCGACCAGCGGTGCCTTGGAGGCATCGATATCTTCCTGGCTCATCTAGGACCGGCCGGCGATCATGCTGCAGTACCGGTATCGGCGGGCTTGGCAGGCTTGGCGCGCGGGGCGCGCGGCTTCGGCGCGCTCGCGGCGGGCTTCGCCGCCGGTTTGGTGGTCGACTTGGTCGCCGGCTTCGGCGAGGCGGGGGTCTTCGCGGCAGATTTCGCGGATGGGCTCTTTGGCGCAGCCGGCTTGGCGGCCGCTTTGGTGGCCTTGGCTGAGGCCGGTTTCGCCGGAGCGGGCGCGGTATCGGCGGAGGCTCCGGTCGCAGGCGCGGCCGGCTCAGACTCCGACTTGGACCCCAGCTTCGGCGCACCAGGATCCTCGATCGCCTTGCGCAGGTCGTCGCCTGCCGCCTTCAGCGGGTTGAGGCTGTCCTTCATCTGGTTGAGCGGATTGACCGAGCGCACGCTCTCGATGCCCTTGCGGACCTCGTCGAGCTCCGCCTCCTTCAGCGCGTCGTTGAACTGGCGCTGGAAGTCGCCCGCCATGCGGCGCATCTGGCCCATGTATTTGCCGAATGTGCGCAGCATGCCGGGAAGTTCGCGCGGGCCGACGACGACCACCGCCACCACGGCGATGATCAGAAGCTCGCTCCACCCGATATCGAACATGGGGCGTCGTCTCCCGCAGGCCGGATTCCCTCCGGCCGGATCTCGGAAAGCCGGGTCAACAGCACTGCGGCCCTCGAGGGGCCGGCAGGCCTCAGCCGGCCTTCTTGGCGGGCTCGGCGGCCGGGCTCTTCGCCTTGGGCTCGACCGTCTCGGCGGCCTGGTGCTCGATCGTCTTCGACTGATCGGCAGCCGCGGCCTCGTCCTCGCTCATGCCCTTCTTGAAGCTCTTGATGCCCTTGGCGACGTCTCCCATCAACTCGGAGATCTTGCCCCGGCCAAACAACAGCACGAGCAGCACGACGACAATGAGAATCTGAAACCAACTGGGAGCCATACGCGCTCTCCTCGAGTGTTCGCGATCCGGGAACGGCCGATCGGGGCAAGTCCCCGGAAATCAGGGTTCCGGGCGACATTATACGGGGCCAAGCCAACCGGCAACACGCCTCTGGCCTCGTCGGTTACCGACCATCGAGCCCGCTTCTCACCGTGCCGGTACCGCAAACATGAGCACGGCAGCCTCGTCGATCAAGATGCCGACCTCGTTTCCGACGGCGGCCGGCACGCTGTCCCGCGAGCGCGCCTTGAGGGGTACGTCCAGACCCTCGACGGCGATCTCGACCAGTTCCACCTCGCCGAGGAAGCGGCGCGACATCAGCCGCCCCGGCACGCTACCGCCTCCGGCCGGGGCAATCCGCACCCCATGCGGCCGTACGCAGACCGTGACCGACTCCCCGTCCACCACCCCCTGCCGGCCGAACGCCCCAAGCGGCGTCGATACCAGGTTGCCCTGCACGACGCCCGGCACCTCGTTGAGCTCGCTGAAGAAGCGTGCCGCGGCCAGATCGGTCGGGCTGTGGTAGAGATCGGCGGCGCTGCCGGTCTGGACCACCCGGCCCGCGCGCATCAGCACGATCCGGTCGGCCATGCGCATCGCCTCCTCCGGATCGTGGGTGACGATGATGCAGGTGGCCCGCGTTTCCCTGAGCACCGCCAGCGTTTCGTCGCGAACATCATCGCGCAGTCGGCTGTCGAGACCGGAGAACGGCTCGTCCATCAGCAGAACCGACGGTCGTGGTGCGACGGCGCGGGCGAGCGCCACGCGCTGCTGCTCGCCCCCTGACAGCGCATGCGGATAGAGATCGGCGTAGCTCTCCAGCCCGACCCGCCGCAGCGCCTTGCGCGCCTCCGTCTCCGCTACTTCGCGCGGCAGCCCCGACAGGCCGAATTTGACGTTGCTCAGGATGTTCAGGTGGGGGAACAGCGCGAAGTCCTGGAACATCAGCCCCACGCCGCGCTTTTCAGGCGGCACGAACCGCGCCGGACCGGATACCTCCAGACCGTCGATCAGCACCCGCCCCGCCGCCGGCACCTCGAGCCCTGCGGCGAGCTTCAGCAGCGTCGTCTTGCCGCAACCGGACGGCCCCAGCAGGCAGACGATCTCGGCTGGCTCGATCTGGAGATCGACCTGGTCGACGGCGAGCGCCTGATCATAGGCGTGGGACACGTTCTCGAAAGCGAGCCGGACCGCGATCGCGGCACCAGCGGTCCCGCGGCGGCCCCAACGGGCGCGAACGGCGGTGCGTTCCCCGGCTGCGGACCCCGCTATGCCCGGCGCCGCCACGATCTAGTCCTCGCCGCCGTCCAGTTCGCTGCCGTCGAGCGGATCCTCGTCGGCCGCCAGCAGTTCGCTCGGCGCCGGCACGCTGAAGTCTGGCGGCAGGCGGCTGTCCAGCAGGCCGGCACCTTTCAGTTCCTCCAGACCCGGCAGGTCGCGCAGGCTCTCGAGCCCGAAATGGTCGAGGAATTCCGGTGTCGTTCCATAGGTGACCGGGCGGCCCGGCGTGCGCCGGCGCCCCCGCATCCGAACCCATCCCCTCTCCATCAACACGTCGAAGACTCCCTTGGACGCGCTGACGCCCCGGATCTCCTCGACGTCGGCACGCGTCACCGGCTGGTGGTAGGCGATGATCGCCAGCGTCTCCAGAGCCGCCCGGGACAGTGGCCGCTGCTCCACGGCGTCCCGCCTCAGCAGGAAGGACAGATCCTCCGCCGTGCGGAACCGCCAGCGGCCGCCCGCCTGCACCAGGTTGACGCCCCGGTTGGCATAGGCCGCCTGCAATTCGCCGAGCAGGCTCTCGACGTCCGCACCCTGCGGCAGTCGGCCTGCGAGGGTCGGGATGTCGAGCGGCTCGGTCGCGGCAAACAGCAGCGCTTCCAGCATCCGTAGATGCTCGCGCCGGTCCGCGGGAGTGAAATCGGCAACATTGGAGGCCGTCTCGCTCATTGCTGACGCCCTCGCCCGCGCATGTACAGGGGACCGTAGGTCTCATCCTGCCGGAGCTCCAGCACACCCTCGCGGCAAAGCTCGAGGCTCGCCGAGAAGGTGCTGGCGACCGCACTTCGCCGCATCTCGGGATCGTCGATGAACTCGCCCACCAGCCTGTCCAACGGCATCCAGGCCCCGATCTCGCCGACGAGGCGTTCGAGGATCCGACGCGCCTCCTTCAGCGACATGACGCTGCGCGGCTCCAGCACCACCCGCCGAACCGCATGCTGGCTGCGCTGGTCGCCATAGGCCTTCAAGAGGTCGTAGAGGGTTGCGACATAGATGCTTCGGCGGTCGATCCGCACCCCTTCCGGCATGCCTCGGGGGAACACGTCGCGGCCCAGGCGGTCGCGATTGACGAGCTTCGCGACCGCATCCCGCATTGCCTCCAGCCGCTTCAGTCTGAATGCAAGCGCGGCTGCCATCTCCTCCCCGCTCGGCTCATCATCGGGCTGACGGGGCAGCAGCAGGCGCGACTTCAAGTAGGCGAGCCAGGCGGCCATAACCAGGTAGTCCGCCGCAAGCTCCAGCCGCAGCCGCCGCGCCGCATTGACGAATTCGAGGTACTGCTCGGCCAGCGCCAGGATGGAGATCCGGGCCAGATCGACCTTCTGGGTCCGCGCCAGCGCCAGCAGCAGGTCGAGGGGCCCTTCGAAGCCCTCGACATCGACGAGGAACGCATCGTCCCGACCGGGGCGCGGCGTCGTGGCCTCGATCCAGTCCTCGGTTTCCGCCATCCGCTAGGCCTCTGCGGGTCGGGCGCTCAGGACCGACAGTTCCTGCCGGGCCGCGGGGATATCTTCCGGCCGTCGGGCCGCCCAGGCGGTTGCAGCTGCCGCGCGGTCGGCCGCTCGCCCCTCCAGCCGGGGACAGGCAGCCGCGACCTCGGCCATCTCTACGAGATCGCCATTGCAATGAAGCGCGACGTCACAACCCGCGCTGAGCGCGCGCGCAGCGTTCTCGCCGACGCCGCCCGTCAGGGCGCGCATCGACAGGTCGTCGGTCATCAGCAATCCGTCAAATCCGATCGCGTCGCGGATCACGTCCTGGATCACCGTTCGCGACAGTGTCGCCGGTTCGCGCGGATCGAAGGCGCGGTAGACCACATGGGCCGTCATCGCCATCGGCTGCTCATTCATCCTGCGGAATGGCTCGAAGTCGGCTGCGAGCGCATCAGCGGACGCGTCGACGACTGGCAGCTCGACGTGGCTGTCGGCCAGCGCCCGGCCGTGCCCGGGTATGTGCTTGACCACCGGCGCAACACCCGCTGCCGACAGTCCCTCGGCCACAGCTGCGGCTAGCGGGACGATCTCGTCGGCAGTCGCGCCGTAGGCCCGGTCGCCGACGATGTCGTGCGCTCCCGGGATGCGAAGATCCAGGACTGGCGTGCAGTCGACAGTGATCCCCAGTTCGAACAGATCCTCGCCGATCAGGCGACCGCACAGCCACGCCAGCCGTCGCCCCTCCGCCAGATCTCCGGCAGCGACCTCAGCAATCGTGCCGGCTGAGGGATAGGCGGGCCAGCGAGGTGGCTTGAGACGCTGGATACGACCGCCTTCCTGATCGATCAATACAGGCGCGTCGGCGCGGCCGACAATATCGCGGAAGTCGGCGACAAGCCCGCGGATCTGGTTAGGAGACTCGCAATTGCGGGCGAACAGGATCAGCCCCCAGGGCTGTTCAGCGCGCAGAAACCCCTTCTCGGGCTCGGTAAGCTCGAGGCCGGAGCATCCGCATATGAAGGCTTTCGGCGCCACGTCCGGGGCTTACCGTCCCGACGTCGCAGGGTCAACCGAACAGATCAGTTCCGCCGGACGAAGCAGTCGAGCCCGGAGGACTTGAGCTGGGCGCACAGCGAGCCGGCATCGCCCTGCGAGGACATCGGGCCGAGACCGACGCGGTAGTAGATTCCGCGATCCCCGAGATCCGCCCGCTCGACCACGGGGGCATAGCTGCCTAGCGCACCCGCGTAGCGCTGGCTTATCGATGCCGCAGTACTGCGGGCATCCTGCTCGTTCCGGCTCGCCGCCACCTGGACGACATAGGAACCGGGCGGGAAGCTGCCGGTCGCCGGTGCCGCGGCCGCAGCCGGAGCGGTCGCCACAGGGGCCGGACTGGCT
>JAEYRQ010000328.1 GCA_023435545.1 Pseudomonadota bacterium
GCGCTGGTCCGCGCAGGGCTCACCCGGCTCGCGGAGGCGGGCGAGGACATCGTCTTCGTTCTGGGCGATCCGGACTACTACCGCCGGCTCGGCTTCGACGCCGCGCTGGCCCGCCATTTCGACGCGCCCTGGTCGGGCCCGGCCTTCATGGCGCGCGCCCTCGACCGGCCGCGCAATGCGACCGACCGGCCGAAAGTGGACTATCCCCCGGCGTTCGACGTCTTCGGCTGATCAGGCGGCCAGGTCCGCAGGACCCACCTCGACCAGGTCGGCGTGGCCGAACTCACGCGAGTAGTCGAGCACCGAGATCACCTCCGGCGTCGCTCGCATCACGTGGATGCCGGTCATGTCCACCGGCATCGCGGCGTATTCCGGATAACGCTCCAGCATCAGCCGGAAGGCGCCGTCGATCTCGGCCCTGTCCGCAACCGGCACTGCGCGTGCCGCCATCGACAGTCCTGTGATCCCCATCGGGTCGTCGGTGTCCTCGCCGATCGCGATCGAGATACGCGGATCGCTGGCGAGATTGGCCGCCTTCTGGCTGTCCTGCGCGCAGATGAAGTAGACGAGAAGGCCGTCATTGGCGTAGCCGACGATCGTCGCCTGCGGCCAGCCATCGGGCCGCAGTGTGGCAACCGTCATGATGCGGTGCCTGGCGAGCTCGTCCAGGATCTTCCGTCGCATGTCATCGTGCATCGCTGCCTCCTGCGGCGCGGCCGCGTACTGGCTGTGGGACGGATGCGATGCTACCTAGCCCACCACCATGCTCCATGATCTGACGCAAGGCCGATGCCGCGCTTCCGCCTCCTGATCGAATATGACGGCGAGCCCTTCGTCGGCTGGCAGCGCCAGGCGAACGGGCGCTCGGTGCAACAGGCGATCGAGGAGGCTGTCGAGGCCTTCTGCGGCGAGGCGGTGCGGATCGGCGGTGCCGGCCGCACGGACGCCGGCGTCCATGCCAGCGGCCAGGTGGCGCATGTCGATCTCGCCCGCGACTGGCCCGACGACACGGTGCGCGATGCGCTGAACGCCCAT
This sequence comes from Pseudomonadota bacterium, assembly GCA_023435545.1. GTDB lineage: Bacteria > Pseudomonadota > Alphaproteobacteria > Rhizobiales > Tepidamorphaceae > Tepidamorphus. Next base: position 1,036 of record JAEYRQ010000328.1, read on the forward strand.
CTGCGACCGGACCCCGTCGCGATCCTCGCCGCCGAGCGCGTCGAGGACGGCTTCGACGCCCGGCATTCGGCGAAACGGCGCCACTATCGCTATGTCATCGTCAACCGCCGGGCGCCGCTGGCGCTCGAGTGCGGCAAGGCCTGGCATGTGGCGCGTGCACTCGACCACACCGCGATGCACGAGGCCGCGCAGGCGATGGTGGGCAACCACGACTTCACCACCTTCCGGTCCACCGAGTGCCAGTCCGCCTCGCCGGTGAAGACGCTCGACCGGCTGGATGTGACCCGCGACGGCGAGCGGATCGCGGTTGAGGCCTCTGCCCGGTCCTTCCTTCACAACCAGGTCCGTTCGATGGTCGGCTCGCTGAAGCTGGTCGGCGAGGGGCGGTGGTCGGCGAACGACCTTGCGGTGGCATTGGCGGCCCGTGATCGCCGCGCCTGCGGCCCCGTCGCGCCCCCGGACGGGCTGTGCCTGGTACGGGTCGACTACTGACCCGCGGATCAGAACGAGGCGATCCGCGAGATCAGCTGGCCGAGCACCAGCGACAGCAGCAGTTCGGTGGCGACGAGCGCGGCGGCCATGCCGAATCCGCAGTCGAGCGCGGCCCGGGCGGTGATGAAGCGGAAGCGGATCACCGCCGCCAGCGCGACGAGCAGCAGCATCGAGGCACCTGCCTCGCCGATCCCGGCGTAGGACAGCAGGATGGCCGGAACGGCCATCAGCACCGCAACGATCGGTCCGCCCCAGTTGAAGGCGATGATCAGCCGGACGTAGCGCCCCGCGAAACCCAGCGGACGCGCCAGCGCCGCCATCAGCAACGGGAAGGCGACCCAGTCGATCGCGAGCGCGACCAGCCGCCAGAGGGCGAAGGCGACATCGTCGAACGGCGCGCCCTCCGGCTGGCTCGACAGGATCATCCGGCGCTCCGCGCCGACGAACAGCACATAGACCGGCAGCACGAAGATGACCGCCAGAAAGGACTGCCAGAAGCCGCGGAAGCTCGTGTCGAACCCGCGGATCGCTTCGCGACGGCCGAGAAACAGTGCCCAGGCCGACGTCAGCCCGCGTCGCACGTCGTCGGCGTTCAGCATGGGTCAGCCGCGCGCCGCTGCGAAATAGTCGTCGATCAGCCGCCGGTAGATCGACGTCAGGCGCTCGAGATCCTCCAGCGGCACATGTTCGTCGACCTGGTGCATGGTCTGGCCGACCAGCCCGAACTCGATCACCGGGCAATAGTCCTTGATGTAGCGCGCATCCGAGGTCCCACCGGTGGTCGACAGTTCCGGCCGGCGGCCCGTCTCCGCCTCGATTGCGCCGGACAGGAGCGCTGCGATGTCTCCCGCCTCGGTGTGGAAGGCTTCGGCGGCGTTGGGTTCGAAGGCGAACGTCGCCTTCAGGCCGGTGTCCTCGAGCGCCGCCTCCACCGCCCTGGCGAGACGCACCTCCAGGCTCCTGGCGGTGTGCAAGTCGTTGAAGCGCACATTGAAGCGCACCGAGACCGCCGCCGGAATGACATTGAACGCCGGGTTGCCGGTATCGACGCTGGTGATCTCGAGGTTCGAGGCTGCGAACACGGCCGTCCCCTGGTCGAGAGGCGCATGCAGCGCGTCGAGCACGCGCGAGAGGCCGCGCAGCGGATTGTTGGCGAGGTGGGGATAGGCGGCGTGCCCCTGCTTGCCGGTGATCGAAACTGTGCCCGAGAGCGAGCCGCGGCGGCCGATCTTGATCATGTCGCCCAGCGCGCGCTG
>JAEYRQ010000364.1 GCA_023435545.1 Pseudomonadota bacterium
GTGTTCATCCTCTCCTCGTGCTGGCCCTTCGACCGCCGCGCGGTCCCCGCATCCGGGCTCCGTCCTATCTTACGAGAATGTTCCGGAATTGCCACGGGTCTGATGTGTCGATGTCCTCCGCGAACAGGCTGGGGCGACCCTTCAGCGGCGTCCAGTCCGTATAGTAGCCCCTGACCGGGCCGAGATAGGGCATCTGCACCTCGAGGCAGCGGGCAAAGTCCATCTCGTCGGCCTCGGTGACGCCCCGGCGCGGGTTCTCCAGCGCCCAGATCATCCCCGCCCGCACGGCGGAGGTCCCCTGCAGGCCGGTGGCGTTCTGATAGGGCGCGAGCTTGCGCGTCTCCTCGATCGAGAGCTGCGAGCCGAACCAGTAGGCGTTCTTCGCATGGCCGTAGAGCAGCACGCCGAGTTCGTCGATGCCGTCGACGATGTCCTTCTCGTCGAGGATGACGTGCTCCTCCTGCGCCTGCCACTGGCGGCCGGACATCTCGTGCAGCGACAGTACCGCGTCGTTGCAGGGGTGGTAGGCGTAGTGGCAGGTCGGCCGGTAGACCGCCTCGCCTCCCTCCCGGACCGTGAAGTAGTCGGCAATCGAGATCGACTCGTTGTGGGTGACCAGGAAGCCGTGCTGGGCCTTGGCCGTCGGTGTCCAGGTGCGCACGCGGGTGCCGGCGCCCGGCCGCATCAGGTAGATCGCCGCCTCGCAGCCGAAGTCGTGCCTGCGACCGTCGAATGGCAGGTCCTTCTCGTGCGTGCCCCAGCCGAGCTCGGCCGGCTGCAGCCCCTCGGAGATGAAGCCCTCCACCGACCAGGTGTTGACGAACACCTCCCGCGGCTTCGGCGTGCGGGCGCGCTGCGTGTCGCGCTCGGCGATGTGGATGCCCTTGACGCCGAGTTGCTTCGCAAAGCGCGCCCAGCCCTCACGGGTCGAGGGGGTTTCCGCCCCCAGGGCGAGGTCGCCGGCGAGGTTCACCATCGCCTGCTTGACGAACCAGGAGACCATGCCCGGGTTGGCGCCGCAGCAGGAGATCGCGGTCGCGCCTTCCCCTCGCCGGCGCTTCAGGTCGAGAACGGATTCGCGCAGCGCATAGTTGGAGCGCTGCGCAATGGTCAGGCTGGAATCCGTGTAATAGCCGAGCCAAGGCTCCGCCACCGTATCGATGTAGAGGCAGTCGAGGTCGAGGCAGAGATCCATGATCGCCACCGACGACACGTCGACCGACAGGTTGACGCAGAAGCCCTTGCGGCCACCAGCGGTCAGCAGCGGGGTGAGGACCTCGCGGTAGTTGTCGCGGGTGATCGCCTCCTGCAGGAAGCGGACGCCGTTCTCCTCGGCGATGTGCCGGTGAGCGTCACTCGGATCGACGATCACCATGTCCGCCTTGTCGAATGCGATGTGGCGCAGAATCAGCGGCAGCGTGCCGGGGCCGATCGAGCCGAAGCCGATCATCACGATCGGGCCGTCGAAGGTGGCGTGGGTCTTCCAGTCGGCCATCTGGGCATTTCTCCTCTGGTCTGGTCGGCTGCGGTCCGGCAGCACGGGGTCCGCCCCACCGGTGCCTACACACGGCAAAGCCATCGGGCCACCGCGAGGCGGCCCGATGGTTCGTATCGAGCCGTCGGTCAGAACCTGTAGCCGGGCGTGGCCACGCGGTCCATGTCGACGAGCGCGGCGGCCGGGACCGCCGTCTGCGGCGCGCCCGTCCCGTGCACCAGTCCGCTGGCGCCGGCAAGCGCCCCCGGCTCGAGCTCGAGGCCCAGGAACCGGTCCGGATCGACCGGCCCCGGCAGCGCCAGGTTCGACACAACGTCGCGGCCGAAGCCGAAGCGCCCGTAATAGGGAGCATCGCCCACCAGGATGACGGCCTTGTGGCCGGCCATCTCGGCACGTTTCAACGCGGTCTTCACCAGCCGGCCGCCGACCCCCTGCCCGTGCCAGTCGCAGCGCACCGCGACCGGGCCGAGCAGCAGCGCCGGTACGCCGCCGGCGTCCACGTCCCACAGCCGGATCGTGCCGATCAGGCCGCTGGTCGACATCGCGACCAGCGCCATCCCGTCCGCCGGCACCCGCCCCTCGCGCAGCCGCTCGGCGGTCTTCATCCGCCGGCGCGGGCCGAAGGCCTCGTCCAGCAGCGCCTCGATGCCCGGCGCATCGACCGGGGTTTCGGAGAGGATCGCGATCATCGATGCCTCCTCAAATCACGTAGGACGCGAGGGGGGCGAAGCCGTTGAATCCCACCGCCGAATAGGTGGTCGTGTAGGCTCCGGTCGCCTCGATCAGGATCTCGTCGCCGATCTCCAGGCTGACGGGCAGTTCGTACGGATCGCGCTCGTAGAGCACGTCAGCGGAATCGCAGGTCGGCCCGGCCAGCACGCACGGCGCGAGGATGTCGCCGTCGCGCGGCGTGCGGATCGGATAGCGGATCGCCTCGTCCATCGTCTCGGCCAGGCCGCCGAACTTGCCGATATCGAGATAGACCCAGCGCACCGGATCCTCGTCCGACTTGCGCGAGATCAGCACCACCTCGGCCTTGATCGCGCCGGCGCCGCCGACCATGCCGCGGCCCGGCTCGATGATCGTCTCCGGGATGCGGTTGCCGAAGTGGCGGCGCAGCGCCCCGAAGATCGCCTCGCCGTAGGCACCGACCTCCGGCACCTCCTTTAGGTAGCGGGTCGGGAAGCCGCCGCCCAGATTGACCATGCGAAGCTGGATGCCGCGCTCGGCGAGCGTGCGGAACACGCCGGCCGCCATCTCCAGCGCCCGGTCCCACGCCTCGGTATCGCGCTGCTGAGAGCCGACGTGGAATGACACGCCCCAGGCGGCCAGACCGAGCCGGTGCGCATGTTCCAGCACGTCGATCGCCATCTCGGGGACGCAGCCGAACTTGCGGCTGAGCGGCCACTCGGCGCCGACGCCATCGGTCAGCACCCGGCAGAACACGCGGGCGCCGGGCGCGGCACGGGCGATCTTCTCGACCTCCTCGACACAATCGACCGCGAACAGGTCGACGCCGAGCGCATGGGCGCGGGCGATGTCCCGCTCCTTCTTGATGGTGTTGCCAAACGAGATGCGATCGGAGGTCCCGCCGGCGGCCAGCACCTGCTCGATCTCGGTCACCGATGCGGTGTCGAAGGACGAGCCGAGCGAGGCCAGCAGGCGCAGAATCTCCGGCGCCGGATTGGCCTTCACGGCGTAGTAGATGCGCGTGTCCGGCAGGGTGCGCGCGAACGCAAGGTAGTTCTCGCGGACAACGTCCAGATCGACGACGAGGCACGGCCCCTCGGGGCGTCGCTCGGCGATGAAGGCGCGGATTCGATCGGTGGCCATCGGGTGTCTCCCGGTCCCAAAGGTTGAACCTCGCGGCACCGATGCGTCCGGGCTCCGCGCTGTGGAGACGCGAAGACCGTCAGCGTCGACGCCGACCTGATGCTCCGGATGCGCGAAGACGGCCGTCAGGCCGATTCCACGTCCGGAACCTGGTTGCCTTTGATTGGATCGGAGAACCCGGTCCGCACGTCGGGCAAGGATGGTGTGCCTCTTCAGTAACCCCGGCCTTTGGAGGAGCCGGCAGAGACCAAAAAAGCCCGCACCGTCGTTGCTTTAAGCCGCCACCCTGTTGAGTCCGGGGTTGCCCGGCGACCACAGGCACGTGCGAATATTGGGCAAGGGGTCAGTTAGGCGCTTCGGACTTCACAATCAAGCGGTTTTCAGGTCCGCGGACGATTTTTTTGCGACCCCCGGGATGTCGTCGCCAGCGCGACGCCCGATAGGATTGCCGCCATCCCGAGGCCGTGGAACCACTGGAACCGCTCGCCGAGGAAACCGACGGCCATCAGCGCGCCGAACAGCGGCATCAGGTGGAAGAACGGCCCGGCCCTGTTGGCGCCGATCAGTTCGACCCCGCGATTGAAGAAGGCGTAGGCGACGAGCGAGGGGAAGATCGCGACATAGAGACAGGCAGCGACCGTCAGCCAGTCGAGCCGCAGCACGTATCCGGTCGATATCTCCCAGGCGAAGACGGGCAGGAGCATCACATCGCCGATCAGGAAGGTCGCCGCCAGGAAGCTGATCCAGTGAATCGCGGGCCGTCGGCGCAGCAGCGCCGAATAGATCGCGTAGAGCACTACTGCGACGAGGATCAGGATGTCGCCGACATTGAAGCGTATCGCCGCCAGCCGCTCCAGGTCGCCCTGGGAGACGATCGCCACCACGCCGCACAGCGACAGCAGGATTCCAGCCGCCTGGCGTCCCGACAGCCGCTCCGCGAACAGCGCGAAGGTGACGAGCGCGATCACCAGCGGCTGGGCGGATTGCAGGAGGACGCCGGTGAGTGCGCCGGTGAACTGAAGCCCGAAGTAGACGAGCGTGTTGTAGGAGGCGATGCCGGTGAACGAGAGCACCAGCATGATTGGCCAGTGCCGCAGGATTTCCGGCCAGTCGCGCTTCAGGTGCGGCCAGGCGAACGGCAGGAGTATGAGGAAGGCGCCGCCCCAGCGCACGAACGCGAGCGCGATGGGCGGGACGTGCCCGGCCACCAGGCGTCCAAGCACGATGTTGCCGGCCCACAGGAGCGTCGTAACGATCAGCAGCAGGTAGGCTTGGCCGTAGAGCCAACGGGCGACGGCGGCGATGGTGTGGAACATTGGACACGCGCGGTTGGAGCCTCCTCCGCTAGCCGCTATAGCCCTCCCTGTAAAGCCTGCGGAGAGAGGTCGCGCGCGGTCGCGCGTGCCGCTATAGTCGCGCGCTTTTCGGGACGCCGGCTGAGTGCCGGCATTGGGACAGGGACAAATGACAAACGTGGTTGTCGTCGGCTCGCAGTGGGGCGACGAAGGGAAGGGCAAGGTCGTTGACTGGCTGTCGGAGCGGGCCGATGTGGTGGTCCGGTTCCAGGGCGGCCATAACGCCGGGCACACGCTGGTCGTGGACGGCAAGACCTACAAGCTGAGCCTGCTGCCGTCGGGAATCGTCCGGCCGGGCAAGCTGTCGGTGATCGGCAACGGTGTCGTCATCGACCCGTGGGCGCTGTCCGACGAGATCGCCCGGCTGACCGAGGCGGGCGTCGCGATCACGGCCGATAATCTGCGGATCGCCGACAACGCGACCCTGATCCTGCCGCTGCACCGCGAGCTCGACGCCTTCCGTGAGGAGGCCGCCGGCGCGGCGCAGATCGGCACCACCAAGCGCGGCATCGGTCCGGCCTACGAGGACAAGGTCGGCCGCCGCGCGATCAGGGTGTGCGACCTGGCGGAGCCGGACTCGCTCGCCGCCAAGATCGATCGGCTGCTCGTTCATCACAACGCGCTGAGGCGCGGCCTCGACCGGCCCGAGGTCGATGGGACCGAGCTCGAGCGGCAGCTCCGCGACATTGCCCCCAAGGTTCTGCCCTATGCCTGCTCGGTCTGGGCGATGCTCGACCAGGAGCGTCGGCGCGGACAGCGCATCCTGTTCGAGGGCGCGCAGGGAACGCTTCTCGACGTCGACCACGGCACCTATCCATATGTGACCTCGTCGAACACCGTTGCCGCCCAGGCGGCCACCGGATCCGGCACCGGGCCGGGAGCGCTGGGCTACGTGCTCGGAATCACCAAGGCCTACACGACGCGGGTCGGCGGGGGGCCGTTCCCGACCGAGCAGGTTAACGAAATCGGGAACATGCTGGGCGAACGCGGCCGCGAATTCGGCACGGTAACGGGCCGCAAGCGCCGGTGCGGCTGGTTCGACGCGGTTCTGGTGCGCCAGGCGATCCGCACCGGCGGCATCCACGGCATAGCACTCACCAAGCTCGACGTGCTGGATGGCTTCGATGAGATCCGCATCTGTGTCGAGTATCGCCTGGGAGGCCAGCCGATCGACAATCTGCCGGCCTCGCGCGATGCCCAGGCCGCCGTCGAACCGGTCTACGAGACATTCGAGGGCTGGTCGGAGAGCACGGAGGGCGCCCGCTCGTGGGCAGACCTGCCGGCGCAGGCGGTGAAATATGTCAGGAGGATCGAGGAACTGATCGGCGCGCCTGTGGCGTTGTTGTCGACGAGCCCTCGCCGCGAGGACACGATCCTTGTTCACGATCCTTTTCAGGACTAAAGCGTAACGGGGCTTCAGGAGGCTCGTAGCCGGATCATGGCCGATTTCGTCAGCGTTCTCCGCCGGGCGGTGGAGAACCTCAAGGACAATAACGAAGCGGCGCGTCATGCCCTGTACGGCAAGGCGCGCACAGCACTGCTCGGGCAGTTGAAGGCGCTCGACCCGCCATTGAGCGCCGAGGATCTGCAACGCCAGACCAACTCACTCGATGCGGCGATCGCCTCTCTGGAGGCGGAATACGCGCTGGCCGAGGCGGGATTCGACTTACCGCTCGAAACGGATGAAGCGCCGTCCGAGGCCGACGAGCCGCCAGCGATCCAGCAGCAGCCTGCGCCGCCGCCACATCGCCCGGCGGATGATCTGCGGTCTACCATGGCCGCGGCCGAGCGCCTCGGAGAGCGCCCCAAGCCGGGCGGCGAGCGCCGGGCGGCCGCGGTCTATGACGACGCGGAGGCCGACGGCGCGGGCGGCGCGGGCAGGTATGTCGCCTGGAT